>JBGQKF010000215.1:0-7438 GCA_041499435.1 Gammaproteobacteria bacterium | reverse complement strand
GATGATAGCAGAATAGCGTTTACCCAGAACGATTTGTGTCAAGACTGAAATGAACGCGGCTGCCCTCTAAGCCGTTGCCCGGCCTTGAGAATCTTGCTTAGAAGGTAGCAACGGCGAGGCAGCGCGGCTCAGCCGGCCAGCTTGGAGATGTCTGCGACCCGATTCATCATGCCTTCGAGCTGGGCCAGCAGCGCCAGCCGGTTGTCGCGCAGCACCGGCTCGTCGGTCATCACCATGACCTGGTCGAAGAACGTATCGACGGCGCTGCGCACGCCGGCCAGCACGCGCAACGCTTCGGTGTAATCCTGGTTCTGGAACAGCGAGGTTACCCTAGGTGCAAGCTCTGCAGTTGCAGCAAACAAATCGCGCTCGGCCGCCTCGCGAAATATGGCGGGGTCGGGCACGCTTTGCGCCACGCTGGTCTTCTTGAGAATATTGCGAATGCGCTTGTTCGCGCTAGCCAGGCTCTGCGCCTCCGGCATGGCGCGGAATGCCTGCACCGCCTGCAGCTTAGGGACCACCTGATCGATGCGGGTCGGGTTCTGACTCACCACGGCTTCGATCTCGTCCTGGGCGAAGCCGCGCTCGCGCAGGTAATTACGCAGGCGATCCAGCATGAAGAGATGCAGGTCGACCGCCACACTGTCGTGCAGCACGCCGGTGGCGAAGCTCAGCTTCGCCAGCTGCAGCAGTTCCATGAGATCGAGCGGCAGCGCCCGCTCCGACAAGATGCGCAATACGCCAAGCGCCTGCCTCCGGAGGCCGAACGGGTCGCGATCGCCAGTGGGGACCAGGCCGATGCCATAGATGCCCACCAGCGTGTCCAGCTTGTCGGCCAGCGCCACCGCGGCGCTGACATTATCTTGCGGTAGCGAATCGTTCGCGTAGCGCGGGTGATAGTGCGCTTCGATGGCACGCGCTACCGCGGCATCCTCGCCATCGTGCAGCGCATAGTACTGACCCATCACGCCCTGCAGCTCGGGGAACTCGCCCACCATGTCGCTCACCAGGTCGGCCTTCGCGAGCCATGCCGCGCGCTCGGCGAGCGCAACGTCGGCGTGCAGCTTCTGCCCAATAGCGCCGGCCAGCTTGCGAATGCGCTGCACGCGCTCGAGCTGGCTGCCGAGCTTGTTGTGGTACACCACCGAGCCCAGACGCTCGACGCGATCGGCGAGCCTGGTCTTGCGATCCTGATCGTAGAAGAACTTCGCGTCGGCCAGCCGTGCGCGCAGCACCCGCTCGTTGCCGGCGATGATGTTGCCCGGCTCATCCGTGCGCATGTTGCTGACGATGAGAAACCGGTTGAGAAGCTTTCCGCTTTGCGCATCGAGCAAGGGAAAGTATTTCTGATGCTGCTTCATCGACAGAATCAAGCACTCTTGCGGCACGGCAAGGAAGGATGCGTCGAAGCGGCCTTCGTACACCGCCGGCCACTCCACCAGGGCGGTCACCTCGGAGAGCAGCGTCTCGAAGTCGCCGAGGCTCGCGGTACCAGCGGCTGCCTTCAGTTGGCTGCGAATACGCCCAGCGCGATCGGAAAACGAGGCGACCACTGCACCTTCGGATTCCAGCACGTGAGCGTAGTCTCTCGCCGTGGCGATGCGTATTTCGCCTTGCGAAAGGAAACGGTGACCCTGTGTCACGTTGCGCGCCTGCAATCCGAGCACTTTGCCGGGTACGATTTGCGCCCCGTGCAACATGATCAATCCATGCACCGGCCGCACGAACTCGGTATCGCTGTCGCCCCAGCGCATGACCTTGGGAATCGGCAGCTTGCGTACCGCATCGGCCGCATGCAGCTCGAGTGTCGCGGCGAGCTTCGCGCCCGCCGCGACCTTGTCGCAGACGAACACTTCGCCCTTCTCACCCGGCGCACGTCTCAGCTGCTCCGGAGACACGCCGCACTTTTTGGCGAAACCGAGCAACGCCGGCGTCGGTTTGCCCGCTTTGTCCAGCGCAGCGGAGACCGGCGGTCCGGACAGTGTGATGGCCCGGTCGGCTGCTTCGGCTGCGACCTTTTCGATGAGCACGGCAAGCCGTCGGGGCGTGGCGAACACCTCGTAACGGCTGCCTTCGATCACCAGCCCTTCTTCTTTGAGCGAAGCAAACACCCGCTCGGCGAACGCTTCGGATAGCGCCTGGAGCGATTTCGGCGGCAGTTCTTCGGTGAGCAGCTCGACCAGCAGCGCCTCTTGCATCATCGCCTCATGCTGGCTGCGGCTGCTTGAGCATCGGGAAGCCCAGGCGCTCGCGCGAATCGTAGTACGCCTGCGCAACCAGCCGCGCCAGGTTGCGCACGCGACCGATGTAGGCCGCGCGCTCGGTGACTGAGATCGCACCACGCGCATCGAGCAGGTTGAACGTGTGCGAGCACTTCATCACCATCTCGTAACCCGGCAGCGGCAGCCCGCTCTCGATCAGCCGCTTGGCTTCGCGCTCGTACTGATTGAAGTGCTCGAACAACATCTGCACGTTGGATTGCTCGAAGTTGTAGGTCGACTGCTCGACCTCGTTCTGATGATAGACGTCGCCGTAGGTGATGGGACCGTCGGGGCCGTCGACCCAGATCAGATCGTAGATGTTGTCCTTACCCTGCAGATACATGGCCAGGCGCTCGAGGCCGTAGGTGATCTCGCCCAGCACCGGCTTGCAGGAGAGGCTCCCCACTTCCTGGAAGTAAGTGAACTGCGTGACCTCCATGCCGTTCAGCCACACTTCCCAGCCCAGCCCCCATGCACCGAGCGTCGGCGATTCCCAGTCATCTTCGACGAAGCGGATGTCGTTCGCACGCGTGTCGATGCCAAGCCGGCGCAGCGATTCGAGATAACGCTCCTGGATATCGTCGGGCGAGGGCTTGAGCACCACCTGGAACTGATAGTAGTGCTGCAGGCGATTGGGGTTGTCGCCGTAGCGACCATCCTTGGGCCGACGCGATGGCTGCACGTAGGCTGCGCGCCAGGGCTCGGGCCCGAGCGCGCGCAGGAAGGTAGCGGTGTGGAACGTGCCCGCGCCTACTTCCATGTCATACGGCTGCAGCACCGCGCAGCCCTGCTGACCCCAGTAGGTCTGCAGTGTGAGGATCACATCCTGGAAATGCATCTTGAGGTTTTGTTCTCGGCAGGCCGTGTCAACGGAAGGCGGATTTTACTTGGTTTCCGAGGCGCGATGACTTTAGCTGGTATGGGAAGGCACGCAACAGAGAAGATCTGTTTCACCGCTGCGATGTGAGTTTTCGCACGTCCCGCAGTCGCCGCGCCAGCGGGACAGCGAGAACCGCGAAGCAGAACGCGAGCACCGGCCAGTTCGCCCACTGGACATACGGCGTGCTGCCTGTAAATCCCTGTGCGTGGCCTTCCAGAATGGTGACAGTATGCTGAGGCGCGGCGGCGGCGATGTAACCGCGTTCGTTGATGATCGCCGTAACGCCGGTGTTGGTCGCACGCAGCATGTAGCGTCCCGCTTCCTGCGCGCGCATCTGCGCGATCTGTACGTGCTGATCCGAAGCCCATGACTCTCCCCACCAGGCGTCGTTGGTGAAGTTGGCCAGCATGGTGGCCTGCGGCAGCTGACGAATGATCTCTTCGCCGAACGCATCCTCATAGCAGATGTCGACCGCTACGCGCTGTCCGTTGGCCAGGATCGGTTGCTGATACGGTTCGCCGCGCGCGAAGTCCGACATGGGAATGTCGAGCGCGCTCATGATCCAGCTGAGCACGCCCCAGTGCGGAAAGTAGTCGCCGAAGGGAACCAGGTGATACTTGCGATAGGTCTGCGAAGGATGCGTGCCGAGACTGATCACCGCGTTGTAATAGCGCGGGTGGCCGCGCTCTTCGATCACCTCGGGGATTCCCAGCAGAAGATCGCCGCCGTTGCCGCGTGCGTGTGACGCGAGCGCCTCGAAATACTCCGCCGGCACCTCGTTCCTGAACATGGGCAGCGCGGTCTCCGGCAACAGGATCAGACGTCCGCGCGTTGCCAGCGTGAGGGAGAGATAGCGCTCGAGCGAGGCCTGCACCCACTCCGGTCGCCATTTCATGTCCTGCTTGATGTTACCTTGAACCAGACTGACGGCGACCGGCTCGCCGGCAGGCGCAGTCCAGGCGACGTGCTGCAAGCCGAAGCCTGAACACCAGAGAATGATGAGCGCCGCGACCTGCGTGAGCGCCGTGCGCGAGAAACGCCGCGATGCCCACAGCCCCAGCGCGAGGTGAAACAGCACACCTGCACTGGCCGCAGCAACGAGAGATATACCGTAGACGCCAAGCAGCGGTGCGAAGCCGGAAAGTGACCCGTACGGCGATTGCGAATAACCGAGCGCCAGCCAGGGGAAGCCGGTGAAAGTCCAGCCGCGCGTCCACTCGGTGAGGGTCCATGCCGCTGGCAACACAACAGCGAAGCGGACCCAGTCGCGAACCACCGGAAACTTGAACAGCCAGCCAGCCGCTGCCGGCAGCAGCGCGAAGTAACCGCAGAAGATCATGGTTGCCAGCCCGGCTACCGGCCAGGCCATGCCGCCGAAGTCGTGCATGCTCACGTAGATCCAGCTCGTGCCGGTCAGGAAAAATCCCAGGCCGAAGCCAAAGCCGAGCGCGACAGCGTGATAAGCGTTGAGTGCGCGATGCCAAAGCCAGGCCTGAGCGGCGAGTGTGAGTATCGGCAGCGGGAACAGGTAGAACGGCGCGTATCCGAAGACGCTCGCGGCGCCGAGCAGAGCACTCAACGCGAACCAGCGCAGGCCGGGATTGAGCGCTGCGAAGAAACTCCCCAGGCGCCTCATTCAGGAGGCGAGAGCTTTTCCACCAGCAGGGAATGCAGCCGGCGGCTGTCGGCGCGCTGCACGCGAAAGCGCAGCCCGTCGAGCTCGAGCTCTTCGCCGCGTTTAGGCAGGCGCCCAAACCTGTTGAGCAGAAGGCCGCCGATGGTGTCGTACTCGTCGTCGGAAAATTCGGTGCCGAAGGTGCTGTTGAAATCCTCGATGCTGGTCTGCGCTTTTACGCGGTACAGGCCGTTGCGATCGAGCAGGATCTGCGCTTCGGTCTCGTCGAAATCGTATTCGTCTTCGATGTCGCCGACGATCTGCTCGAGGACGTCCTCGATGGTCACCAGTCCCGCCACCCCGCCGTATTCGTCCACGACGATCGCCATGTGATTGCGCGTGCGCCGGAAATCCTTGAGCAGCACGTTGAGTCGCTTGGACTCGGGGATGAAGACGGCCGGGCGCAGCATGTCGCGCACGTTGGACTCGTGTCCGGCGTAGAAGCGCAGCAGATCCTTGGCGAGCAGGATGCCGATGACGTCGTCCTTGCTCTCGCCGATCACCGGGAAGCGCGAATGACCGGATTCGATGACCTTGGGGAGGAACGCCGCCGGCGCATCGGTGATATCGACCACGTCCATCTGCGCGCGCGGGACCATGATGTCGCGCGCCTGCAGCTCCGACACCTGCAGCACACCTTCGATCATGGCGAGCGCATCGGCGTCCATGAGGTTGCGCTCGTAGGAGGACTGCAGCAGTTCGAGGAGCTGCTCGCGATCTTCGGGCTCGCGCATGAGGATCGCGCCGATGCGCTCTAACAGGGTCGGTTTAGGGTGAGGTTCCATTGTGTGGATTGGGAGGGCGCGCCCGCCGCGGCTGGCAGGCCGGCCGCGACTCAGGCGTAGGGATCAGGATACCCCAGGCGCGTTACGATTTCAGACTCCACGAGTTCCATGAGTTCGGCCTCGAGGGCCCGCTCGTGGTCGAATCCTTGCACGTGTAGCATCCCGTGCACCACCAGGTGGGCGTAATGCGCCTCCAGGCCGCCCTGCGTGCGGCGCGCCTCCGCCCGCACCACCGGCGCGCACAGGACGATGTCACCCTCCAGCGGACGATGGGCGCCGTAGACGAAGGTCAGCACGTTGGTGGCATAGTCCCGATCGCGAAACTGACGGTTCAGGCGCCGGCCCTCGCGTGCGCCGACGATGCGCAGGGTCACGGAAACGTCGTCGGTCAGAGCTGCTTCCGCCCAGCGTCGAAGCGCGCGGGCGGGCGGTGCGTGTGGATCGGCTGTGGCGTACTGCACCTGCATGGCGAGCGTGGGACCACGTCTGCTCAAGGATTGTCTCGACGCGATTGCGCTTCGTAAGCGTTGACGATGCGCGCGACCAGCGGATGGCGCACCACGTCCTCGCTGGTAAAGCGTGTGAAAGCGATGCCGCGCACATCCTTGAGCACATCCTGCGCATCCACCAGTCCGCTCTTCTGTCCGCGTGCGAGGTCGATCTGCGTGACATCGCCGGTGATCACCGCCTTGGTGCCGAAGCCGATGCGCGTCAGGAACATCTTCATCTGCTCCGGTGTGGTGTTCTGCGCTTCGTCGAGGATGATGAAGGAGTGATTGAGGGTCCGCCCGCGCATGTAGGCGAGCGGAGCGATCTCGATCGAGCCGCGATCGAACAGCTTGCCCACCTTCTCGAAGCCCATCAGATCGTACAAAGCGTCGTACAGCGGACGCAGATACGGATCCACCTTCTGCGCGAGATCGCCGGGCAGGAAGCCCAGCCGCTCTCCGGCTTCCACCGCCGGGCGCACCAGCACGATGCGCTTCACCGCGTCGCGCTCGAATGCGTCTACGGCCGAGGCGACTGCCAGATACGTCTTGCCGGTGCCGGCGGGGCCGATGCCGAAGATGATGTCGTATTCCTGAATGTGACGCAGGTATTGGACCTGGTGCGGTGTGCGACCGTGCAGGTCGCGCCGGCGGGTGATCAAGACCGGCTCTTCCTCGCCGACCACCTTGATGATCGGATTGATGATCTCGATCAAGCCGAGCTGCACGTCTTCGGTGGAGAGGCTGTGGTCGGCGAGCGCATAAAAACGCCGCAACGCCTCGGCGGCGCGCTGCGTCTGCTCGAGCTCCCCCGAGATCGAGAAGTTCTCGCCGCGGCGCGCGATGCTGACATCGAGCGCCGCCTCGATCTGTTTGATGTTTTCGTCCAGTACGCCGCACAGATTGGACAACCGCTCGTTGTCCACCGGTGCAAAGGAAGTTTCGGTGGTGCTCAAGATGCGCTGATGCTCGCTTGGCCGCGCAGGGAATGAGGCAAGGCTGCGGTGATGTCGACGTCGACGAACTGACCGATCAGGCGGCGAGCGCCAGGAAAGTTGACGACGCGGTTGTTGGATGTACGCCCGGAAAGCTCGGTGGCATCCTTCTTCGAGACGCCTTCCACCAAGACGCACTGAGGTGTTCCCACCATCTGCTTGCTGATCGCCTGTGCGTGTTCGTTCAGGCGCGCCTGCAGCCGCTGTAGCCGCGCGAGCTTCTCCGCCTGCGGGGTGGCGTCGGGAAGCGCAGCCGCCGGTGTCCCGGGACGCGGACTGTAGACGAAGCTGAAGCTGTAATCGAAGCCGACCTCGTCCACCAGGCGCATGGTGGCTTCGAAGTCCTGCTCGGTC
>JBGQKF010000214.1:0-7444 GCA_041499435.1 Gammaproteobacteria bacterium | reverse complement strand
GAGTCGCCCTTCGGGAAGCAGACGGAAATATTCGCCGCCCGCCTCTTCCGGGGCGCGGCGCACCAGCAGGCGCGCGTCGACTTCCGAGATCTTCCAGGGCCCGTTGGGATCGCGGATGCGCATGCTGAGCACACGTCCATCGCCGTCGATGTCTTCGCGGCGCAGGCCAGCGATCGGCTCTTCGTCGTAGGGATACGGGCGCACGCTGGAGCGAATCAGCCGGGGTGCCGGCGCCAGCGCCCATTGCGCACCATCCGGATTCACGCGCGGACACACGTAGAACGCACGCGTGTCGAGACAACGCGTGACCTCGTCGTCGTGACCGTAGCGGGTCAGCACGTAGTACAGCAGGTACAGACAGGCCATGGAGCCCGCGAGCTCGGTGGCGTGGATGTTGCCGTCGACCCATAACGCTGGCTTCGCTGAAGCGGCGCCGGTAGCGGCATTGGTGAGCGTCGCCAGCCAGATGTCACGGCCCTCGAAGCTGCGCCCGATGCTCTGAAGCTGCATCAACAGCGGGTGGCGTGCAGCGAGCTCGCGCAGCAGGCAGGTGAGCTCCGCATAGTCGCAGTAAGCATCGAACCTGATATCCGCCATGGCTCATTCCTCGAAACGAAAACGGCCCGCCTGCGGGCGAGCCGTCTACGAAGCGGTGTGATCCGCCTCTTCGACTACAGCGCTGTCGAGCGTCTGTCGCTCGAGCTTTAGCGCGTCCCGGCCGGTCGTGCCGGCGAGGCGGGCTTGGGTGCCGGCTTTTTCTTCTTGTGCGGTCGGGTATTGCCGTAGCTGCCGGCGAAGATCTTGCCGCGTCGGGTGCGAACGTCTCCACTGCCCATGTCGAAGCTCTCCAAAAGGAAATCGGGTCGATACGTGACCGGTTGGCGATGCTACCAGCTTACCGGCAGGGTTTAAAGGGCAGGCTCGAAGCGAGTTGGCGAAAGTCGGACCGCCAACGTCCGCTCCACGGGGAACGGCTCGCCGCTGATCATGCACGCCAGCGTCTCGGCCAGCAAAGGCGCATAGGCGAGTCCGCGCGAAGCCAGTCCCACACAGGCGAAGAGTCCATCCGCATCCTGCCGGCACGGTCCCAGCAGCGGTATTCGATCGGCCGCGACAGCGCGCAAGGCGACCCGCCCACTCAACCGGCTCGCATCCACGCCCGTAGCGTAGCCGGGCAGCAGCCGCTCCAGACGCTGGAGGTTGCCCACATGATCCTCCAGGTGTGTGCTCAGATCATCGCTGCCGACCTCATAGCTCGCGCCTACGCAATGCACGCCATCGACCGCCGGCGTGATGTAGCCTTCGCGACAGACCGGTGCGCGCAGCCCCGTGCCTACGGGCTGCGGCATCAGGCTCACCTGACCACGTGTGACACTGAGCGGCGGTGCGGCCTCTCCAAGAAGGGCTGCGGCTCCGTGCGCGTTGGCGAGAATCACCAGCGGCGCACGACCGAGCACCGCACCGGTTTCATCGAGGGCTTCCCACACCTCGCCTCGCTTCTGTCGCAGCCGTGCAACGTGGCGGCCGAAAGTGCAGCGCGCGCCTGCGAGATCGGCGCGACAAACTTGCGCCGGATCGGCCCACCCCGCGCTAGGCAGCCACCAGCCCGGGCCGGCTACGCGCTGGCCGGCCAGTATTGAGGCTTCGTCTGCATCCACGATCTGCACCAAAGCTGACGGGAGCCGATAGCGCTCGATGATGCGCTCATGACGAATGAGGTGTGCATCGTCGCGTGCGAGCTGCAAGACGCCGGTCTGGAACCAGCCGCTGCCGAGCAAGGGAGCCAATCGGCGCAGCGCATACAGGAACGCGCACACCGTGAGCCGGGTGGGCAGATTCCAATCCAGCGAAAAGGCCGGCATCAACAGCCCGGCCGGATTGCCTGAGGCCTCGGTTGCCGGGCTCGCGTGGCGCTCGATCACCTCGACATCGACGCCGCGCGCTGTCAACTGCGTGGCACACGCACTGCCTGCCAAGCCGGCCCCGATGACGATTGCGCTGGCGGGCGGGCAGCGATCCTGGGTGGCCGCGCTGCGCGCCTCGAAATGGGCGCAGAGCATCTCCTGCTTGTTGCCGAAGCCCGGCGCTCTGCGAACTGAGCAACCCGCCCGCTGCAGCCCCTCACGCACGGCAGCGGCCACTGTGTACGTCGCTGCTGTGGCGCCGGGTGCCGCCAGACGTGCAAGCTGCGAGAACACGCGTTCACTCCACATCTGCGGATTTTTGGCCGGGGCGAAGCCATCCAGAAAAAACGCGTCCGCGCGCGCCTCGAGCTCCGGCAGAACGTCGACGATATCGCCGAATAGAAGCGTCAGCACGACGCGCCCTGAGTTGAGGTGCAGACGATGAAAGCCAGCGAGCGGCGGTGGATAGTTCGCAAGCAACTGTTCCGCGAGCGCCTTGCAGTGCGGCCAGCGGAACCACACCCGCGCCAGATCATCCCGCAGAAACGGATGCTTCTCAACGGAGATGTAGTGCAGCCGCGCCCGGGGGGGTGCGCTCGAGTGCCAGGACTCCCAGGCGGCGAGGAAATTGACTCCAGCGCCGAAGCCGGTTTCCACGATGACGAAAGTGCGCGCCGCGCGCCAGCGCTGCGGGAGATCGTTTCCGCTCAAGAAAACGTGCACGGCCTGAGCAAATGCCCCATCGGCAGATGCGTAGACATCGCCGTAGAGCGTCGAATACAGCGCGCCCTGAGGGTCGAGCTCGAACTGTGCCGGCGTCAATGGGCTGAAGGCGATCACCGATCAATGATACCTGGTCGAGATCATAGCCTAACGCGCCGACCCGATAAGCTGAGGGACCGCGGCGCACGCAGTTGTGAGATGATATCCGCTGGCATAACCCTCGCTCATCCCCGTGACCGCTGAATCACACCGCAAGTTGATCGTCGATCAATTCACTCGTCAAGCCGCCCCTTTCTCCACCGCCAAGACGATCGCGGACGAAGCCGCACTGCGCCTGCTCCTGGACTTCAGCGGAGCCGGGCCGCGCGACGCGGTGCTCGATGTCGCTTGCGGCGGCGGGCTGGTGGTCTGCGCATTCGCCCGCGTGGTCGCGCGCGCAACCGGCATCGATGTCACGCCCGCCATGCTGGCACGTGCGCGTGGGCTCGCCGAGGAACGCGGGCTTCCCAATGTCACGCTGGATGAAGGCGACGTGAAGACCCTGCCCTACCCCGACGGGTCGTTCACGATCGTGCTCTCGCGCTTCACCTTCCATCACTTCCTCGATCCGCTCGGCGTGCTGAAGGAGATGGTCCGGGTCTGCGCGCCGGGCGGCACAGTGATGGTGATCGACGTCCAGGCTTCCTCAGATCCGGCAAAGGCGGAGGAATTCAACCGCATGGAGAAGCTGCGCGACCCCTCGCACGTGCGCGCGATGCCGCTTGCAGAGCTGCAGCAGCTGTTCGCAGCCGCTGCCCTGCCCGCCCCCCGCGTGACCGCCTACGAGTTGCGCGACGAGCTGGAAAACCTACTCAGCAGGTCCTTCCCCAATCCAGGCGATGACGTCCGCATCCGCACACTGTTTGCGGCTTCGGTGGAAGACGGTCGCCTCGGCATTCCGGTCCGCCGCGAAGACAGCCGCATCCATTACGCCTATCCGGTGAGCGTGCTGGCGGCACGGCGCCCTTAGCGTTCATTTTCAGATTCACCTCCAATCTTGGGCACTGAGCGCAGAGCTGCACCGCATCTGTTGTCAGTGATCGCTGCGGTTCAAGGATTTGCGCTTCTGTCTGCATTGCCTCACCCCTTTCGCAACTGAGGTAACGCCTCTCACCTCCCGCCTTGCCCGCTAGAAGCCGCTGCGGATTCTCCGCCGTGCAGCGTGCGTTCGAGTTCCACTCACGACTGATATGGCAGTTCGCAGGCGAGTGTAGATCCTACAACCGGAGCGACGGATTTTGCACCCAGTGGCCGTCGCCACCGGACGGCGCACGCAACTAGCCTGTTGTTTTGCAGCGCGTTTCGCCAGGCACACAACGTGGCACGACGCATGCGTTTGGCATCGATGGCGCTATAGCTCGGTACGGGCGCTCGCCCGCTGCCGAGGGAAGCTCTGATGAGTTGTTGCGGGGGTGTTGATCAGAGCTTCCTTAACCAACCGATAGAGGACTAAAGACCATGAGAACACTGATACAGGCATTTGTTGTTGCGGTTGCCCTTGCCTCCGGCGTAGCCGGTTGCGCAGTCACCAAAGGACAGGAAACCACCGGCCAGTACGTGGATGATGCCACCATCACCAGTCGCGTGAAGAGCCGATTCGCGAAAGACCCGACCGTCAGCGCAATGCGTATCCACGTGGATACCATGAAAGGCGTGGTGCAGCTCACCGGATCCGCGAAGAGCGCAGCCGAGCGCGAGCAGGCCGCTCAGATCGCGGGCGCCGTGCCAGGCGTGAAGGAGGTGCAGAACGACATCAAAGTCGAGTCGGCAACCTCGGAAAGCAACTCCAACACCAACCGCCAGTGAGGTGATTCATGCTTTATTGGGCCGCAATTTTTCTCATCATTGCGATCGTCGCCGGTTTGCTCGGCGTCGGCGGCGTCGCGGTGATCTCCAAGGAGATCGCCTGGATCTTGTTCGTCGTCGGTCTGATCCTGGCGGTCATCACGTTCGTGCTGGGACGCAGGAGACCCTGATCGCAGCGCAAACGCCTGCATCCCAGGGCGTGCCGTTCGCGCTACCCGGCGGCAATCATTCGACTATCACAGGAGACGCACAATGTTCAGGAAACTGCTGGTGATTCTCATGACGGCCTGCCTTGCCGGCCTGGCCGGATGCAACACCATGTCCGGAGTCGGCAAGGATGTGCAGAAGGGCGGCGAGAAGCTGGAAGACGCAGCCGAGAAACACAAGTAGAGAGGTCTGCCGCGTGCATTCCGATGCCAAGCGCGGCGCGCGCAGTCGCGCGTGCCGCGCTTACACTTTTAGTCATGATTGCACTCCTCTCGTGTCTGAACCAGCTGAAAGTAGGACAGCCGAGCCTTGGGGAGGTTTGCGTGCCGCTATTGCAGCGGCATGTTGGGTCGCGCGCAATGCACGGGACCGACGACAGCATGAGTCACGCACCCGCGCGTCTTAGTCGCGCGCCCAACGGCGCGGCAGCATCGTCAGTCGTCCTCGCTGCATAGGTATCGGCAATTGGTCTAGAATCCACGCCAACGGCCTCGGGAGTAAAACAAGATCTGCGCGAGCAGCCTCGGTACGGTTAGCTATGCCATCTCGTCGGCCAGTGACCACGAGCCGCATAGGTTGCGGATGGGTCAGTTTGCTCTATGGTCTGCTGCTTCCCAATCTGCTGCTAACCCGTCCGATCAACGATGAAAGTTCGTTTTGGCGTATCACCGATTGCCTGGTCGAACAGCGATCTGCCCCAGCTCGGCGGTGACACCAGCCTGGAGACATGCCTTGCGCAAAGTCGTGAGGCCGGCTTCAGCGGCGTTGAGACCGGCATCAAATTTCCCATGGCTGCGCATATCCTCGGTCCGCTGCTGGAGCGGTACGGTCTGGCGCTGGTTTCGGGTTGGTTCTCGGGGGAGCTGCTGCAGCGCTCGCTGGCGGAGGAGAAAGCGCGCATGGAAGCGCAGCTCGCCACCTTCAAGGCCCTTGGCGCACCAGTCATGGTGTACGCGGAGACTTCGGGGAGCATTCAGTCGCGCATCGACACACCGCTTTCTTTGCGCCCGCGCATCGGTGACGAGCAGTTTCGGAGCTACGGCGCAAAGCTGACAGAGCTCGCGGAATGGATGGCCGGGCGCGGTGTGGCACTCGCTTATCATCATCACATGGGCACGATCATCGAGTTGCAGCGGGAGATCGATCTGGTGATACAGCACACTGGATCCGCGGTTGGCTTGTTGATCGACACCGGCCATCTCGCCTACGCTGGCGCCGATGTGCTGGCAGTCACGCGGCGTCACGCGCGTCGCATCAACCACATCCACTGCAAAGATGTGCGTCCGGAAGTGCTCAAGCGCGTGCGCCAGCGCGACAACAGCTTCCTCTCGGCAGTCCTGGAGGGTGTGTTCACCGTGCCGGGCGACGGCTGTGTCGACTATTACGCATTCGCGCGCCTGTTGGCCGATATCGGCTACTCGGGATGGGTGGTGGTGGAAGCCGAGCAGGATCCGGTCAAGGCACCTCCGCTCGAATACTCTCGAATGGGCCTGCGCCACCTATCAGCGGCGTTCGGCGCGGCCGGCTACGCGGTTACGCAATGAATTCGCCACCGGCCGCTGCGCACACGCCTTGGCGCCGCACGGGCACTTCTGCGGCTACGCGCACATCAAACGTGCAGTGGCCGATCGCATTGAGGTCGAGAGGCGGCCAATGTGGTGCCGGCTCCCGGCTTTCGGCTGGTACAGGAGACAAACGATGAAATTACTTCGAATACTGGATTCTTCAGGGGATCGGGTGATCCATTTCGGCGACACCGAAGCTGAGGCGCAGGCGCGTGCGCAAGCGCAGGCCGTGTTCACGCGCATGCTTGCGAGCGGTTCCACGGCGTTCAAGGTTAACCGCGGCGAGGGTCGGCCCGACGAGAGGGTCAATGACTTTTCAGCGCTGGAACAGGAGACCGTCATCGTTCCGCGCATCGTCGGCGGCTGAAACGCTGTGTGATCATGTCCTGGCGGGCAAGGTGGCGGGGTTTGCGCGGTCTCGTGCAACGCTTGACCGGCCACGGTGAAGGGGAGACGCGGACGCCTGGAGCGGCGCTGACTTTCCCATGGGGCACGCCACACCCGGCCGAGCCGGCGCTGCTGAACTGGAGCGAGTCCAATGCTCTGGACGGGTCGGTGGCTGCGGAAGCGCGAGCGCGCACCTTGCTCTTGCGTCTGCTCGCGCCTGATCAGCGTGAGGAGCTGGAACGCCGCGATTGCTTCACGGTCAGCGTACCGGGGCGAGGACGCTTCGCGATCCTGCCCCGCAGGACATTGAACGTGCTCGACCTGGACAACGGGGAATGCTACTGCTGCATTACCGCCGTGGAAGTCCCGCTCTGGGATCTCATGCTGGCGCAAAAGCTATTGCTGGAAAACGATCCCGAGCAGTTCTTCGCCGTCGCGAACCGCCCGTCGGAGTTTCTGTTCGGGTCTATGGGACGCAATGGGACCGCCCGTCGCCAGCGCGGCATGGGACGCCCTCCAGGAGCGGCGCCGCGCATACGTGGCTAGAGCGACACGCTGCGCGAGGCAACTGCTACCGCGCAGCGTGTAAATCTAACAACAGTTGCCGCGGCCGCCCCGGATCTAGCGCGCGCCTGGCTCTATGGCTTACGCGAACCTGAGCCGCCGGTGCCGCTCTTGATTGCCGGATCCTCTTTTCACGCGGCTGCGCCCTGCCGCTTCCGCGCGCTGCATCTCAGCGGCTTCCGCCTTCAGTCCTTGATGGCTTCGACTTCGATCGTGATCTTCACATCGTCGCTGATCGCGGGAACATAG
>JBGQKF010000213.1:0-7458 GCA_041499435.1 Gammaproteobacteria bacterium | reverse complement strand
GTGAGCTTGTTCTCCTGCGCGATATGGTCGACGGCGGTATCGAGCTCCGAGTCCGAGACGCGCAAGCCACCCTGCTTGGCCACCTGCAGCAGGGCGCGCTTGGTGATCATCCGTTCCAGCAGCTGCTTTTCCAGGATGTCGCGTGCCGGCGGCGGCGTACCCTGGCGGCGCAGTTGCTCCATCGCCATTTTGCTCTCGCGCTCGAGCTCCACGCGCGTGATCACCTCGTCGTTCACCACGGCGACGATCCGATCCAGCGCAGTTGCGGTATTGGCGGACGGCTCTTTGGCCGCAATGGCCAGTGCAGCCGTGACCAGCAGGCCAAACAACAACAAACAGCGAATGGTGAATCTCATGGCACCGATCATCGAAAGGCATCAGTAGCGCTGATCAGCGCTCGTCCATGCCGGGATAGTAATCGTTTCCGCCACGAGGCGGACGCAGGCTTGGCTTCGAATAGCCGCCGATGCCCTGACGCAGCAGCTCCAGCGGGCTGCTGCCGATGCGGGACAACCCGCTCAGCTCAATTTGAAAGAAAAACGCGTTGGTCTGTTCCTGGGTATTGGTCACGAAACGATGAAGCACGAAGCGTGCAGTCCAGCAGCCGGCATTATATTCGAAGCCGGCGAGCGCCTCTAACAGCGTGCTGTCCGTGATAGAGTAATTCCATCGACCCAGCGCGGTCCAGCGACGCGATAACGGCCACTGCGCCGACACATCCAGCTGTTGCAGAAAATCGCGCGTGTAGCGATAAGCGAAGTTGAAAACTTTACCGGGCTCGGGTTGATTGCGCAGCACCAGGTTGAAGCGCTCGACATCGGCATCGGCTACACCCCATTGCAGTCCGGTATCGAGCGACCACGTGCGTGTGAGCGCGCCGGAGAAAGCCGCTAGCAGGTCCGAGCGCGAGGAGCTCGTGGGCTCAGTGTTGGTCGGAAGGGGCGCGGTTGGCAGTGTGCTGTTCAGCGTGACCTCCTGCGGCTGGAAGTAGTAGCGCTGGCCGACCGCGGCTCGCAGGATCTCAGCCTCGGTGTTTGGGTTGATAAGACGGGTAATTCCCGCCGCGGTGATTTGATTGGCGTTGTTGATCCGGTCGGGCCCGCTGAAGATGTTCTCGCTGAACATGCTGGCGAAGTTGAAGTCCTTCTGCGCCGTGTCGAACACCGGCAGCTGCGTCTGATTCTTGAACGGGATGTACAGATAATACAAGCGTGGCTCCAGGGTTTGCGTCAGCTCCTGCCCCTTCAGGTTGATGTCGCGGTCGAAGCTGGTCCCGCTGTCCACGCTGAGGATCGGCAGCGTGCGCGACTCGGGGGCAAAGTCGGATCCGGGGAACTGATAGCGCGTATAGCTCACGCCGGCTTTGGGCGTCACGTAGAACAGCGGTGTGCGCATGGGTAGGCTGACCGACGGATAATAGGACTGACGCCAACCGTTGAGTAACGTCGGATGGTCGAAGTTCACCGCCTCGCCGGCGAAGGCCAGGTCGAACCCGCTCATGTTCGGCCTGGAGGCTGCCACCGTAATCTGCGGCGAGCGCGCATACGGAGGTGTGATTGGATTGAGGGGATCCTGCAACGTCTGGAAATGCTGCACGCGGCCGGTAATACCCCACCACGTGCTCTGGTAGGATAGCTGGCCTTCCTGGGGCAGCACGCTTTGCGAGGTCGCAGCGATCTTGTCGGAAAGGTCGGTGAAGTAGGTGTTGTCGGAGACCTTCTGTATGTTGTACGAACCGGTGAAGCCGCTACCGAAGTCCTGCTTGTGCTGCATGGACAAGGCCCATCGGCTCTCCTTGGCGATACGGTCGTCGGGCATATAGTCGAAGCGCATGTCGCCGCTGAATTTGGGCTGCAGATAGCGGAATTCATTGTTGAGCGACACGCCTCTTTTCTGCAGCTCGCGCGGCGCTATCGTATAGTCCATATACGGGGCGATGTTCCAGTAGAACGGTAGGGTCGCCTCAAAGCCGCCTTTCCCCGTGGTGCCGAATGTCGGCGGCAGAAATCCGGTCTTGCGGCGGCTCGACAGAGGAAAGTCCATCCACGGCGTGTAGAGGACCGGCACCTCCTTGAAGAAGAGCGTGGCGTTATGCCCCGTAGCTGTATCTTTCAGTCGATCGAGATCCAGACGCTGCACTTTCAGATACCAGTCATCGTTGCCGACGTCGCAGTTGGTGTAAGTGGCGCGGATGGCGCGATAGCGGTCTCGATCCTCAATCAGCAAACGGTCAGCTCGACCGCGTGCGTGAAATTGCCGCAGCCGGAAGCTCGGCGCGTTCATATACCCGCTGTTGTTGTTGAGGTCAAAGTACGCCTGATCGCCGGTGATGACATCGCCCAGACGCTCGAAGCGTACATCGCCGTTGGCCAGGACATCGTTGCTGGTGAACGAGTAGCGCAGCACGTCGGCGAACACCGCTTCGCCGCGGCGGCGCAGCGAGGCGTTGCCCTGTGCCTCGATGTAGCGGCCCTGCTCGCCCTGCAGTCGGTCGGCTTCAACGAATATAGGCAGGTTCTGCGAGGTGTCGGCTGCGACCGGTGGCAACAGCTGCCGCTGCAGCTTGAGCCTCAGGCCAAGCCCAGCGTCCGCGGCTGGTGGGCTTTCCTGCGCCCACGCACTGCAGGCGAGCAAGGTCAAAGTCGGGATTGCTCTCAAAGCGCAACGCAGAGGCATCGTGGCTTCTTGGTGTGATTTGGCGATAAAATCGCATAAAACTTTTCGCTGAGCAAACTTGAGTTTGATTTGAGCCGCACTCTTTCCATCGACGACTGGCTGCACGCTCGCCTCCCGGGCCGGTCGTTTGGCCTGATCCCGGCGTCCGAAGACGCCAGCTTCCGCCGCTATTTCCGCGTCACCAGCGCTGACGATACCTGGATCCTGATGGATGCACCGCCCGAGCGCGAGGACTGCCGGCCATTCGTAGCCGTGGCGAAACTGTTCGCCGCAGCCGGTGTGCATGTGCCGCGGGTGCTGGCCGAGGACCTCGATAACGGCTATCTACTCCTTTCTGACCTCGGCAGCACCACTTATCTGCAGGCGCTCGACGAAGGCAGCGCAGATGCGCTCTATCGCGCGGCAAACGAGGCATTGCTGCGCATACAGCTCGCAAGCCGTCCCGGCGCGCTGCCCGGGTACGACCGCGCCCTGCTTTTGCGCGAGTTGCGTCTGTTCCCCGACTGGTACATCGCCAGACACCTCGGTATCGCGCTCGATCCCGCGCAGGCACGCACCATCGATGAAACGTTCGAGCTGATTCTCGCCAACAACCTGGCACAGCCACAGGTGTATGTACATCGCGATTACCATTCGCGCAACCTCATGGTGAGCGAGCCCAATCCCGGCATCCTCGATTTTCAGGACGCGGTCTATGGGCCGATCACCTACGACCTCGCCTCACTTTACAAGGATGCCTACGTCGCGTGGAGCGAAGAGCGCGTGATCGACTGGGTGGTGCGCTACTGGGAAGCAGCACGCCGCGCGGGCTTGCCCGTGCATCAGGACTTCGGCACTTTCTACCGCGATTTCGAATGGATGGGCGCGCAGCGGCACATCAAGGTGCTCGGGATTTTTGCGCGCCTGTATCATCGCGATGGGAAGGATCGCTATCTGCGGGACGTGCCGCTGGTGATGGGTTATCTGCGCTCGGCGTGCGCACGCTACACCGAGCTCGCACCGCTGCTGCGCCTGCTCGATCAGTTGGAGCGCCGCAAGCCCACTGCGGGCTTCACGTTCTAGCCTGGCATGCGTGCGATGATTCTCGCAGCCGGGCGCGGTGAGCGGATGCGCCCGCTCACCGACTCGACACCCAAGGTGATGCTCGCGGCGGGTGGCCGGCCCCTCATCGAATGGCACCTGGAAAAACTCGCGCGCGCCGGCGTGGACAGTGTGGTGATCAACCACGCGTGGCTCGGCGAACAGATCGAGCAGTGCCTCGGCGATGGCCGGCGTTTCGGGCTGGATATTGTTTACTCGGCCGAACAGCAGGCGCTGGAAAGCGCAGGCGGCATTGCAAATGCCTTGCCGCTCATCGGCGCAGAGCCGTTCCTGGTGGTCAACGGCGACGTGTTTACCGATCTCGACTTCACAGCTTTGGTGCCGCATCTCGCGCGTCTCAACGCGCCAAGTCCCCTGGCCCATCTGGTCCTGGTCGATAATCCGGAACACCATCCCGGGGGCGATTTCGTGCTCGCCGGTGAGACCGTGACAAGCAGTGGGCCCACGCGCCTCACCTTCTCCGGCATCGGACTTTATCACCCCGCGCTGTTCCACGGTGTGGCGCGCGGACATCCCGCGCGTCTGGCGCCGCTGCTGCGCGCCGCCATGGATCAACAGCTCATCACCGGTGAGCGCTACGGCGGCCTGTGGATCGACGTAGGTACGCCGCAACGTCTCGCGGATCTCGACCGGCTGCTCACCGCGCGCAATGCCAGTTGAAGCGCGTCGGCCGTATAATGATCGCTCTGCGGCCCTCCTCCCTTTCCTGCACCCATGATCGACATCGACCTCTACCGCGCGCGGCGCCAGCGCCTCGCTCAACAGATGCAGGGCGGAGTGGCGGTGCTCGCGACCGCGCGCGAGCTGGTGCGCAATCGAGATGCACACTATCCCTATCGCTTCGATAGTTATTTCTATTACCTCACCGGCTTCCCCGAGCCCGATGCCGTGCTGGTTCTAACCGCAGGCGCGCAGAGCAAGAGCATGCTGTTCTGTCGCGACAAGGACCTCGAGCGCGAGATCTGGGATGGCTTTCGTTACGGGCCGCAGGGCGCCAAGGAGAACTTCGGCTTCGATGAAACCTACTCCATCAAAGAGCTCGATGGCATGATGCCGAAGCTGCTGGCCGACCAGCCGGCGATCTTCTGCGACGTGGGCGATAGTGAAGCCTGGGATGCGCGGCTGATTCAGTGGCTCAACGCTGTGCGCATGCAGGTGCGCATCGGCATATCGGCGCTCGGCGAGATCCGCGACGTGCGCAAGATTCTGGACGACATGCGGCTCATCAAGGACGCAGCCGAGCTCGCGACCATGCGCAGAGCAGCACAGATTTCCTGTGAGGCGCACCGGCGTGCGATGCAGGCAACCAAGCCGGGGATGGCCGAGTACCAGATCGAAGCCGAGCTGCTGCACACCTTCCGCCGCCACGGCGCGCAAGCTCCCGCGTATACACCGATCGTGGCAGGTGGCGCCAACGGGTGTGTGCTGCACTATGTGGCCAACGATCAGCCTTTGCGAGGGGGCGACCTGTTGTTGATCGACGCCGGTTGCGAGCTCGACGGTTACGCCTCGGATATCACGCGCACGTTTCCGGTCGATGGCCGTTTCCAGGGCCCGCAGCGCGACGTCTATGAGCTGGTGCTTGCCGCGCAAGCTGCCGCCATGGCGCAAGTCAAACCCGGCAATCACTGGGAGGAGCCGCACGATGCCGCTGTGCGCATCCTGGCGCAGGGATTCATCGATCTCAAGCTGTGCACCGGCACCGTGGACTCGGTGATTGAGAGCGGCGACTACCGGAAGTTCTACATGCATCGCACCGGTCACTGGCTCGGCATGGACGTGCACGATTGCGGCGATTACAAGCGCGACGGCAACTGGCGCGAGCTCGAGCCGGGCATGGTGCTCACCGTAGAGCCAGGCTGCTACATCCGGCCAGCCGATGATGTGCCGGGGCATCTGTGGAATATCGGCGTGCGCATCGAAGATGATGTGGTAGTCACCGCCGACGGGTGCGAGGTGCTGACTGTCGAGGCGCCCAAGCAGATTGCCGATATCGAAGCGCTGATGCGCTAGCTCGCAATTCGCGCACTGAAGCAAGAGCTTTTGCACGCGCGTAGGAACCGGCTCTACCCTTTGGACGTACATGGCTGAGCATCCCGATCACGACATCGTCATCGTGGGCGGCGGCCCGGTGGGCTGCGCGCTCGCGCTGGGCCTGGCCGCGTCCCGGCGCTCGGTGCTGCTGCTCGATGCCACCGCCGAGCCGCAGACCAGCGACCCGCGCACGCTGGCGCTGTCGTACGGTAGCCGCCTCATTCTGGAGCGGTTGGGTGTATGGGCGGACATCGAACCGCGCACCGAGATCCGCACCATCCACGTCTCGCAACGTGGCGGATTCGGCAGCGCTGTGTTGACCGCGGCAGATGCACAAACGCCCGCGCTGGGATATGTGGTCCCCTATACTTCCGTGCAGCGAGCACTGCATACGCGGCTGACGGCGCTTGCCAATCTGCAAATCCAGCGCAGCGCACGCGTCATGCAAGTCGAAGAGCAGCTCGACGCCCTGCGCGTCAACTATGCAGATGACCACGGTCACCAGGCGGTCACCGCGGGGCTGACTGTCATCGCCGATGGCGGTGCTCTCGCTCAGCAGCTCGCGCAGGTCAAGGTACGCGACTATCGGCAAAGTGCCGTGGTTTGCAACGTCACGACCTCCATCCCGAATCGCCACACCGCCTTCGAGCGCTTCACGCAGGAGGGGCCGATCGCACTGCTGCCGCGCGCGACTGGATATGCTGTGGTGTGGACGGTATCGCCAGAGAAGAGCCAGGCGTTGTGTGGCGCAGAGCCTGATGATTTTGTCGAACAATTGCAGGCAACGTTCGGTATGCGTGCGGGAAAATTCTTGAGCGCGCAGGACCGCGCCGCCTTTCCGCTTGCGCTGCGCGTAGCGCATGGCAGCAACCTCGCGCGCATGATCTTGATCGGCAACGCTGCGCAGGCATTGCACCCGGTTGCCGGACAGGGACTGAACCTCGGCTTACGCGATGCGTGGGAGCTCGCGAGCCGGCTGTGTTCTGCCGCGGGCGATGCTGACGCAGTCGCGTTCGCGCAACAGTTCTTGCGCGACAGGCAACGAGACCGGCGCATGAGTGTAGTCCTTACCGATGCAATGGTACGCACTTTCTCGAACCGTAATCTGGCACTGCAATGGCTGCGCGGGTGTGGACTTACCATCCTCGATTGCGTGCCTCCCGCTAAACATAAGTTCATGCAGCAGATGATGTTCGGGAGCGTATGGTAAGCGGCTGCGGCCGTGCGCAAAAATTTTCTGCTGGCGCATGCCGACGATTGCGCTAAAATTGCGCTCTTTTCGCCGCTCGGCTTCGCACAAGTCCGATGCATGTCACGAGGCGCAATACGCGGCGAAATCAATTTCAAAATCAAGGTTTGGAGTGCGAGCTTCCTCTCGATCAAGCAGTTGCGCGCGTGCAGGCCTCGCAGCGAGAGTGGCAAAAGCTCGTGCGCTGACAGTCGCAACAGCGAACTAGATTAAGTGCTTTGCGATGCAGATCGGCCCGCACCAGTTAGCCAACCGTTTGATCGTCGCCCCTATGGCGGGCGTCACCGATCGTCCGTTTCGCAAGCTTTGCAAGCGCTTGGGTGCGGGGCTTGCGATCTCCGAGATGGTCGCATCCGATCCGCGTCTGTGGGGAACGCAGAAGAGCCAGCGTCGCACCG
>JBGQKF010000212.1:0-7495 GCA_041499435.1 Gammaproteobacteria bacterium | reverse complement strand
CCTTGGTCCAGAAGCGCGAGTACAGCAGATGCAGGATGGCGTGCTCGATGCCGCCGATGTACTGATCGACCGGCATCCAGTAATCGACCCGCTGATCGACCATCGCTTTGGAGTTGTCGGGACAGCAGTAGCGCAGGTAATACCAGGACGAGTCGACGAAAGTGTCCATGGTGTCGCTCTCGCGCCGGGCCGTGCCACCGCAAGTAGGGCACTTGCACTGGTAAAAGGCAGGCGTCTTCGCCAGCGGATTGCCCGTACCATCCGGGACCAGATTCTCCGGCAGACGCACGGGGAGCTGATCGTCGGGGACCGGAACCTCGCCGCAGCGCTCGCAGTAGATGAGCGGAATGGGCGTACCCCAGTAGCGTTGCCGCGAGATACCCCAGTCACGCAGGCGGTATTGCACGCGTTTGCGCCCCAGACCCTTGGCTTCCAGCGCTGCAGCGATCGCATCCACCGCCGCCTGGAATTCCAGCCCGTCGAACGCGCCGGAATTGACTGTTACACCGTGCTCGGCGTAGGCGTCCTGCCAGGGCGCGACCGTATCCTGATATGCGCCGTGCGTGGATTTGATGACGCATTTGATGGGCAGCTTGTACTGTGTCGCGAACTCGAAGTCGCGCTCATCGTGGGCGGGAACGGCCATCACCGCCCCCTCGCCGTAACCCATCAGGACGTAGTTGGCGACCCAGACCTCGAGCTTCGCGCCGGTGAGGGGATGGATCGCGTACAAGCCAGTTGCCATTCCTTTCTTTTCCTGCGTCGCGAGCTCGGCTTCCATCACCGCGCCACGTTTGCACTCCTCGACGAACGCGGCCAGGCGCGCATCGCCTGCTGCCGCGCGCGTGGCCAGCGGATGCTCTGCCGCTACTGCGCAATACGTGGCACCCATCAGCGTGTCGGCGCGTGTGGTGAACACCTTCAACACACCGCTGCCATCGGCGTAAGGGAACGCGACCTCAACGCCTTCGCTGCGCCCGATCCAGTTCGCCTGCATCACCTTGACCCGTTCCGGCCAGCCGGGCAGACGATCGAGCGCCTCCAGCAGCTCATCGGCATATGCGGTGATGCGCATGTAGTACATCGGAATTTCGCGCTTCTCGATGAGCGCGCCGGTGCGCCAGCCGCGCCCGTCGATCACCTGCTCATTGGCCAGCACGGTCTGGTCCACCGGGTCCCAGTTGACCAGCCCGGTGGTCTTGTACACCAGCCCTTGCTCCAGCATGCGCAGGAACAGCCACTGATTCCAGCGGTAGTATTCCGGGCGGCAGGTGGCGAGCTCGCGCTCCCAGTCGATGGCAAAACCCAGCGACTGCAACTGCCCTTTCATGTAGGCGATGTTGTCGTAGGTCCATTTCGCCGGAGGCACACCGTTCGCCATGGCTGCGTTTTCCGCAGGCAAGCCGAAAGCGTCCCACCCCATCGGCTGCAGGACTTCGTAGCCCTGCATGCGGTGATATCTGGACAGAACATCGCCGATGGTGTAATTGCGCACGTGGCCCATGTGCAGCTTGCCCGAAGGGTACGGGAACATGGACAGGCAGTAATACTTGCGACGCCCGGCATTCTCCGTTGCCTGCGCTGTCCTGGCCTCCTCCCATTCGATCTGCGCTTGCTTCTCGAGCTCGGAGGGACGGTACTGCGGCTGCATCATGATGGCAAGGCCTGGTTGAGTGCAAAAGGAAAATTATACCGTGCATCTAACTGCGCACACGCCGGCGTGCTCTTGAGGAAGCCTGCATGGCCAGTATGGCGAAATGGGCGTTGCCGCTGTTGTTGGTCGGGACCGCCACGGCGCAAGCGGCGCCGGATGCGGAAGTCGAGTCGGTGCAGATGCCGGCGTGGATGGAGCGTGCAACGCAGCGCAGCCCGCTCGAGGTCGGCAGCACGCTTCGCAATGGCGATCGCATCGAGACCGGCCCCGGGTCGCGCGCACTGCTGCGTCTCACCGATGGCAGCATCGTCAAGCTGGGTGGGAACGCGCGCTTCGAGCTTGCCGGCATGCAACGCAGCGGGTCGGAAAACGGCGTTTTCACAGCCACTTTGTGGGTGCTGGAAGGCGCGTTCCGGTTCACCACCGCAGCCGTGTACAAATTTGCCGGGCGACGCGAGATCGATGTTCGCTTCAGGACTCTGACTGCGGGCATTCGGGGCACTGATTTGTGGGGTCAGTCGGCGGTTGATCGCGACATCGTGTGCCTGATCGAAGGACATATTATGCTCACCCGCAGCGGCGAATCGCTGGTTGAGATGCAGCAGCCGCAAACCGTTTATCAGGCACCCGGGTCAGGCGCCGCACCGCCGGTTGCCCCAGTCGATCCGGCGCAGCTCGCTAAGTGGGCTGCTGAGACCGAGATCGTCGTGGGCAGCGGGGCGGCGCGCAAAGGCGGTAAATGGCGGGTTTATTTGCAGCGGGGGGAGACCGGGGATGAGCTCGCCGACTTGTCGTCGCGTCTGGCCGCAGCCGGCTATTCCAGCCGCATAACGCGTCTGTCCGAGGAGGGCAAGGCCGTTTATTGGGTCTACATAGGCGGCTTGCCCGATCGCCGCGAGGCAACCACGCTCGCCGAGCGACTGCACGCGCAATTTCAGCTCAGTACCGTCAGCATCGCCACGCAATAATTCGCCACGCGAAGCTTCCTTCGGCCTTGCCGCTGATCCCGGGCGGACAAGCTTGGGTTACCATGCTTTAAGACCCATGTCCAGCCGCCATCCGATCATCGCCGTCACCGGCTCTTCCGGGGCCGGTACCACCTCGGTTCGAAAGATCTTCGAGGATTTATTGCAGCGTGAAGGCGTGCGTGCAGAGCTGGTCGAAGGCGACAGCTACCACCGCTACAGCCGCGACGAGATGCGGCTGGCGATCGAGCGCGTGGAGCGCGAGGGCGGACGCCCGATCAGTCACTTCGGCCCGGAATCGAACTACCTGGATCTGCTGGAGGAATTGTTTCGCGAATACGGCGAACGAGGCACCGGGCGCACGCGCATGTACTTGCACACTCAGGAGCGGGCTGCGCAATACGGCCAGGCGGCGGGCACTTTCACGGCCTGGTGCTCGATCCCAGAGGATACCGACCTGCTGTTCTACGAGGGCTTGCATGGCGGCGTGGTGACCGAGCATGTCAACGTGGCGCGCCACGTGGATCTGCTGATCGGTGTTGCTCCGATCGTGAACCTGGAATGGATTCAGAAGATACACCGCGACATGGAGCTGCGTGGGTATTCGGTGGAGGCGGTGACGCAAACCATTCTGCGGCGTATGCATGACTACGTGCACTACATCACCCCGCAATTCTCGCGCACACACATCAATTTTCAGCGCGTCCCGATCGTGGATACGTCCAATCCGTTCGCCGCGGACGGCATCCCACGTCCCGAGGAGAGCCTGCTGGTAGTCCGCTTCGCCCAGCCGGAGACCATGGAGCTGGAAGGCTTGCGCGACAATATCGCCGATTCGTTCATATCACGCCGCGATACGATCGTGGTACCGGGGGCCGCCATGGCCCAGGCGATGCATCTGATCCTCACGCCGCGCATCCTGCGCCTGCTCGCAGAATGCGAGCCCTGATCCGTACGTCTTCACAAAAACTCGCAGTCGGGGACAAGCCTGGGGTAACAGCCGGTATAATCACGCCATCGCCCATGATATCCAGCAACATCCTCGCCGGCCTCAATCCGCAGCAGCGCGAAGCCGTTGCGCTTCCCCAGGAATCGGCCCTCATTCTTGCCGGCGCGGGCAGCGGCAAGACGCGCGTGCTCACCACGCGCATCGCCTGGCTCATACAGACCGGACAGATCGGGCCGCACAGCATTCTTGCGGTCACCTTTACCAATAAGGCCGCGCGCGAGATGTTGACGCGGATCTCCGCGATGCTGCCGATCAACACCCGCGGGATGTGGGTCGGAACGTTTCATGGCCTGTGCAACCGGATGCTGCGCGCGCATTTCCGCGATGCCGGCTTGCCGCAGGCGTTCCAGATTCTGGACACACAGGATCAGCTCGCGCTCATCAAGCGGGTTCTCAGAGCACTCAACGTCGACGATGAGAAGTATCCGCCGCGCGAGCTGATGTACTTCATCAGCAACAACAAGGAAGCGGGCAGGCGCCCGCCGGCGGTGGAAGTGCAGGACGAGTTCTATCGCCGCATGACCGAGCTCTATGCGGAGTATGAGCGGCAGTGCAATCACGAAGGTGTGGTCGACTTCGCCGAGCTGCTGCTGCGCTGTTACGAGCTGCTGTCGCGCAACGAAATCCTGCGTGCACATTACCAGCAGCGCTTCGCGCATATCCTGGTCGACGAGTTCCAGGACACCAACCGTCTGCAATATCAGTGGCTCAAGCTCCTGGCAGGCGCCCACAACGCGATCTTTGCGGTGGGCGACGACGATCAGTCGATCTATACTTTCCGGGGTGCTTCCGCGCGCAATATGTTCGACTTCGAGCGCGAGTTCGCCAAGGGCCGGGTGATCAAGCTCGAGCAGAATTACCGCAGCCAGGGGAACATTCTGGACGCGGCCAACGCGCTCATCAACTACAACAAGAATCGGCTGGGCAAGAACCTGTGGACCGCGGAGGGCGGCAGCGAAGCGCTGCGGCTCTACGAAGCGCCCACCGATCTCGAGGAAGCGGCATTCATCGTCGAAGAGGTGAAGGCGCTGCGCGCCACTTCGATCAGACTGTCGCAGATCGCTTTGCTGTATCGGTCCAATGCGCAGTCGCGCGTGCTGGAACATGCCTTGTTCAATGCCGCGCTACCCTACCGCGTCTACGGCGGCTTGCGCTTCTTCGAGCGGCAGGAGATCAAGCACGCGCTCGCGTATCTGCGCCTCACCAGCAACCCCGATGACGATGGCGCCTTCCTGCGCGTGATCAATATCCCGGCGCGTGGCATCGGCGGGCGCAGCGTCGAGGTTTTGCAAACGAGCGCACAGCAGCGCGGAGTCAGCCTGTGGCAGGCCGCGTGCTCTACGCCGCTCAGCGGCAAAGCCGGGCAGGGCGTCGCCGAATTCGTTCGGCTGATCGAGCAGTTGCGGCAGCAATGCGCGCCGCTCTCGCTCGCGGAAACGGTCGAGCTGGTGGTGGAGCGCAGCGGACTCAAGCGCTACTACGAGGGCGAGCGCGACGGTCAGGATCGCATCGAAAACCTGGCTGAGCTGGTCAACGCCGCCGCCGGCTTTCAATCCGAGGAGCCGTCCACCGCGGTTGCCGATGCAGCAGCAGTCGACGGCGCGGCACAGTCGGTCAGCGACAGCGATCCGCGCCTGGCGCTGCTGGACGAATTCCTGTCGCACGCCGCGTTGGAGGCTGGAGAACACCAGGCCGCTGCAGGTTCCGAAGCGCTGCAGCTGATGACGGTGCATTCCGCGAAGGGCCTCGAGTTCGATGCGGTGTTCATCAGCGGTCTCGAGGAAGGTCTGTTTCCGCATGACAACAGCCTGAATGAGGCCGAGGGTGTCGAAGAAGAGCGGCGGCTCATGTACGTGGCGATCACTCGCGCCCGCACCTGGCTCTACCTCACGCACGCGCAGACGCGCATGCTTCACGGCCACACCCGGTACAACATTCCCTCGCGTTTCCTCCACGAGATTCCGGCCCCGCTGCTGCGGCGCCTCGGTACATCGGCGCGCCGCGGGTACGGGACCGCCAACGCTTCGGCCACTGTGCTCGGCTACAACACCTCCGAGCCTGCTTCTCCGTGGCGCGTTGGGCAGGATGTGCTGCATCCGAAGTTCGGCAATGGCACGATCGTCGGTGTGCAGGGCAGGGGGTCAGACGCGCGCGTGATGGTCAACTTCCGCCAGGCGGGGATGAAAGAGCTCGCGGTCGAATACGCTAAGTTGACGCCGGCTTCATGAATCATCCAGGCTAGCCGCGGGCTCGCCCGCGAAGATGTCGCGGTACCCGACGTACGCCGAGATCAGCGTGAGCGAGACCCAGAACGTCATGACGACCATCGCGATCGGCTCGCGCACGACCGCGAGACTCTGCGGAACGAATGCCAGCACAACGCGCACCGCGAACAAGAGGCCCAGCAAAATTGCACCCATGGTCAGCCCGTAAACGCTCATCGCCGGAAGGTTACGCACGCTGCCCTGAAGACTGAGCTTGATCGCGTGCGCTGCCGGAAGTCCATCCAGCACTGCAAGCACCGGCGCAAACCACACGGCCATCGCCAGCGGAACAAACAGCGCGCCTGCAAGCATTACGGACACGAGTACGCGGTCGCCAATCGTTTGCGGCAAGGCGGTGTGGTCGTCGCGCAAAATCGCCTCCATCAGCGCCTGCAATTCGGCCCCGCCGATCGTCGTGAGCAACCCGAAAATGGCAATCTGCCCGACTACGTATACGCCGCCAATGCTCACCAGGGCTGCGGCGTTGCGCTGAAAGCCGGCGAAGAGATAAGCCGGCGGCAGCGGCTTGCCCGCATCGACGTCGCGACAACCGAGTGTCAGGCCACCGGCGAAGACAGGCGTCAGAAGTGCGAACAGCAGCCCGCCCACCACGGGAATCATGATCAGCACTGAGGCGATCACCAGCAGCACCAGATTGAGCGCAATCCATGTGAGCGGCCTGAGCGCGAAGATTTCGACCGAGCGTGCCACCCAGCGCCAGCCCCGCACCGCCGCCACCCGCTGGATTCGCTCGGGTACCATTCAGATCGAGTGGGGTACGTTGGCCTCGGGAGTCGGCGTCGGCACCGGAGGTCAGACCGTCAGCCGCACCACGCGGGCCGCATCCGAAATGTGTCGCACCAGCACGCGGCGGAATCTCTCGGGATCATGCTTGTGAGTGAGCTCTCCGTCGCGCGGGAGATGGAAGTCGTACAGGCGTGAGACCCAGAACCGCAAAGCACCGGCGCGCAGCATGACCGGCCAGGCATCGCGTTCATCTTCGGTGAACGGACGCACGTTCTTGTATGCAGTCAGCAGCGCGGTGGTGCGTTCGGGGTCCAGCGAGCAATCGCGGTTGGTGCACCAGTCGTTGACCGTGATCGCCACATCATAGATCAGGACATCGATGCACGCAAAATAGAAATCGATGAAGCCGCCGACCCGGGCCGCGCCTGCCCCTGCGTCGACGAACAGCACGTTATCGCGAAACAGATCCGCATGGATCACTCCGCGCGGCAGCCGATCGTGCCGGTGGCTCGCCTGAAAGCGGATCTCGGACTTGAGCAGCTCGACGTCGGTCTCGTTCAGGAACGGATAGATCTCAGGCGCTGCTGCGCTCCACCAGCGCGGACCGCGCAGATTGTCCAGGTGTCCGCGATAGGTCTGCCCGGCGAGATGCATTTCGGCCAGCACCTCGCCCACGCGCGCGCAGTGCTCGACGCCCGGCTCCATCACCGGCTCGCCCTCGAGGAAAGTGACGATGGTCGCGGGCTTCCCATTGAGCTCGCCGAGCAGCTGGTTTTGCAGGTTGGCGAGCGGCTTCGGACACGGGATGCCGTGCATCGACAGGTGCGCCATCAGGTTCAAGTAGAACGGCAGCTCT
>JBGQKF010000211.1:0-7498 GCA_041499435.1 Gammaproteobacteria bacterium | reverse complement strand
GCTACGCTGCTTCCACCGAGGCGATCGAGAAAGGCGTGGCGCGCATGGCGGACTTCATTCGTCGCAATACAGTGCATGCAAAGGCGAGCGCCGCGTAGGCGCAGCACTGGACTGAGCCTGAGTTGGATCGGCGCCCGGGGCGCGCGTCAATTCTTCTCGAGCTTGGGCGGGCGCGAAGTGTCGGTGGGATTGCGATCCTGAACGATGTCCTGCACACGCGCCTCGATCGCAACCTTGATGCGCGGGTGGGTGAGGATGTAGAAGCGCTCGTTGACGATGCTGTCGAACACCATCTGCGCGACATCGTCGGCCGAGACGCGCCCGGATTCCACCGCATGGCGCATCTGGCGCTCGCGCTCCAGGTCCTCCGGCGAGCGTGGGCGCGGCGCGTTGTGCAGCATCGCGGGCCGGTTGCGCTCGGAATCGGCAATGCCGGTGGGCACATAGGCCGGGCACAGCAGCGACACGCCGACCTTCGAGCCGCGTGCGGCAAGGTCGTGATACAGACATTCCGTGAGCGTGACCACGGCATGTTTGGACACGCAATAAATTCCCATACCCGGCACCGACAGCAAACCCGCGACCGAGGCGGTGTTCACCACGTGGCACGGCGTGTTTTGCCGCAACATGATCGGGACGAACACGCGCACGCCGTGTATCACGCCCCACACGTTGACGCCCAGCACCCATTCCCAATCGGCGGTGGTGTTTTCCCAGACCACGCCGCCGGGGCCCACGCCCGCGTTGTTGCATACGACGTGGACGGCGCCGAAGGTGGCGAGGGTCTTCTCGGCGAGGCGTTCGACGTCGTGACCACGCGACACGTCGGTCCGGATCGCGAGCACCGGTATGCTTGAGCGGCGGAACTCCTGCTCCACCCGGCGCAGTGGCTCTTCCTCGACATCGCCGAGTGCGAGCTTCATGCCCTCGCGCGCGAAGCGCCGGGCCATTGCCAGCCCCAGACCACTGGCGGCGCCGGTAATCACGGCCACCTTGTCCTTGAACTCTTGCATAGCGGTAGTGCCTTTGCTTCGAGGAGGGCCGATTGTAGCCTGGATACTGCGTTGGCTGAACCGAATTCGCGATGGTATGCTCGGCGGTTCTCACTTGAAGTAAGCCGCTCATGCACGACGAATTCATCGGCACCATGCCGGTACAGGAACGCCACCGGTTCGACGCGGAACGGCTGAGTGCGTATCTGCACGCACACGTGGCAGGCTTTGCCGGCCCAGTGCAGGTCGAGCAATTCAAAGGCGGCCAGTCGAATCCGACTTTTCTGCTTACCACCCCGGGGGCGCACTACGTGCTGCGGCGCAAGCCGCCGGGTAAGCTGTTGCCGTCGGCCCATGCGGTCGATCGCGAGTACCGGGTCATAACGGCGCTGCATCGAGCCGGTATGCCGGTGGCGCGCACCTTCGCTCTGTGCGAGGACGAATCGATCATCGGTACTGCGTTCTACATCATGGAATATGTCGACGGCCGCGTGCTCTGGGATCAGGCGCTGCCGGGTATGGCGCCGGACGAGCGCACCGCGATCTATGCCGAGATGAACCGTGTGATTGCCGCCTTGCACCAGCTGGATTTCCAGGCGGTGGGCCTGGGCGATTACGGCAAGCCGGGCAACTATCTGCAGCGGCAGATCGGTCGCTGGAGCAAGCAGTATCGCGCGTCGGAGACCGAGCGCATCGAGGCGATGGAACAGTTGATCGAGTGGCTGCCGCAACACATTCCCGGGCAGGAAGAAACCAGCATCGTGCATGGCGACTACCGCCTGGACAATGTCATTTTCCACAAGAGTGAGCCGCGCATCCTGGCGGTGCTGGACTGGGAGCTGTCCACGCTCGGCCATCCGCTCGCCGATTTCTCCTACCATTGCATGTACTGGCGGCTCACACCCGGTGAGTTCCGCGGCCTGGGCGGGCTCGACCTGCCGGCACTGGGCATCCCGACCGAAGAGGAGTACGTGGCGATGTATTGCCGGCGCACCGGCCGCGCGCGCATCGATAACTGGGATTACTACGCGGCGTACAACATGTTCCGCCTGGCCGCGATCTGCCAGGGCATCATGGGGCGCGTGGTCGATGGCACCGCAGCGAGCCAGAAGGCGAGCGAGTCGGGCAAACGTGCGCGTCCGCTGGCCGAGGCCGGGTGGCGGCAGGTGGAGAAGATGCTTTCTCACTCCTAGATCTCGAAGCACAGCGATCGCAGAGCCGTGACGCAGGAGGTGAAGTGAAAGCAGTTTTGTGCAAGCAACTCGGTCTGCCAGAAACGCTGGTGGTCGAGGATGTGCCATCGCCCAAGCCCGGGCCGGGGCAAGTGGTGGTGAGCGTGAAAGCGGCCGGGGTCAACTTCCCTGACGTGCTCATCATCCAGGGCAAATATCAGTTCAAGCCCGAGCCGCCGTTCTCGCCCGGTGGTGAGGTCGCTGGCGTGGTGAAAGAACTGGGCGAAGGCGTGAAGGGGATCAAGGCCGGGGATCGTGTGATCGCCTCCAGTACTTTCGGCGGCTTTGCGCAAGAGCTGGCAGTCGAAGCCGATCGGCTGATCCCAATGCCCGATGCGATGGACTTCGTGCCAGCCTCCGCCTTCGTGTTGACCTACGGCACCTCGTATCACGCCCTCAAGGACCGTGCACAACTGAGGCACGGAGAAACGCTGCTCGTGCTTGGCGCCTCCGGCGGTGTGGGTCTTGCCGCCATCCAAATCGGCAAGGCGCTGGGTGCGCATGTCATCGCGGCCGCATCCAGTGACGTCAAGCTCGCCGTATGCAAGGCAAACGGCGCCGACGAACTGATCAACTATGCACAGGAAGACTTGCGTGCGCGCATCAAGACGCTTACACGCGGACGCGGTGTGGACGTGGTCTACGACCCGGTAGGCGGTCCGTATTCCGAGCCGGCCCTGCGCGACACCGCCTGGAACGGGCGCTTTCTCGTGGTCGGCTTCGCGGCCGGCGACATTCCCAAAGTGCCGCTCAACCTCGCGCTGCTCAAAGGCTGTGCCATCGTCGGCGTGTTCTGGGGTGCGTTCACGCGCAATCAGCCCGAAGACAATCGGCGCAACAACCAGGAGCTGTTGCAGATGTACCTCGAGGGCAAGGTGAAGCCGCACATTCATGCGACCTATCCGCTGGAGCGTGCCGCCGAGGCGCTCAACGAGGTGATGTACAAGCGCGTGAGCGGAAAGGTCGTGCTCACCACGGACTAGGGAAGGAGGGAAGGAGCAAAGAAGCTCCAAGGCATCACCCTCATTCCTCCTTCCCTCTTTCCCTCACACAGGAGAAGAAATGCTCACACTCTACGAACACCCGCTGTCCGCGTACGCCATGAAGGTGAAGATGGCGCTGCTGGAAAAGGGCCTCGAATTCCAGGCGATTCTGCCCGATGGTCTGACCAATGGCAGTGCTGCCGGCGCATTCGTGGATGCCAGCCCGCGCGCCGAGATTCCGGCGCTCGTCGATGGCGAGGTGCGCGTGTTCGATTCCACCATCATCCTCGAGTATCTGGAAGACAAGTGGCCGGCTCCCGCGCTGCTGCCCAAGAGTCCGGCCGAACGCGCGCATGTGCGCATGATCGAAGACGTGATGGACGGGCTGTACGAGCCCAACAACTGGGGGATCATGGAAGTGACGCGCTTCAAGCGCGCGAGCGGCGCGCTCGCCGACCGGCTGGTGGGCTTCGCCAAGAGCAACATCGACCAGCTCCAGCACTGGCTCGATGCGCAGCTCGGCGATGCGCCGTGGTTCAACGGCGCTCAGTTCGGCTGGGGCGATATCGCCTGTGCGCCGTACATCAACCGCTCGGCCGCGTATGGGTATACGCCGCCTGCGGGATCTAAGCTGCACGCGTGGCTCGCCCGCGTAAATCAACGGCCGGCCGTCGCGAAAGTGGTGGAACAGATGCAGAGCGTGCTCGCGAATCTGCCCGACTTTGCGGCGCTGCTCGCACAGGGCAAGATCAAGCGGCAGTATCGCGATCACCGCCTGGAGTGGATGATTGCGGGCGGCGGCTTGTCGGTAGTCCAGGAAGGCATCGAGCGCGCAACCATCCGCTTCAGCCGGTTGCCGGGCTGAAACGCGCTTCGCACCCACAGCGCCGGAAGTGCCAATGGATGTCAGGGTTCAGACCGAAATGAAATCCACCATGATGAGCGTCCCGCTCAATCTGTCCCACTTCCTGGAGCGGGCCGGCAAGCTGTTCGCTCGCCAGGAGATCGTCTCCCGGCTACCCGACAAGTCCCTGCATCGCTATACCTACGCCGATTTCTATCGGCGGGCGCGGCTGCTCGCCGAGGCGCTGCAGAAAGCCGGCTTGCGGCGCGGTGACCGGGTAGCGACGCTCATGTGGAACCACTATGCGCACTACGAGGCGTACTTCGGCGTGATCGTGTCCGGCGGCGTGATGCATACCCTGAATCTGCGCCTTGCGCCCAATGACATCGGCTTCATCGCCCGGCATGCTCAGGATCGTTTCTTGATCGTCGACGATATTCTCTTGCCGCTGTTGGAACAGTTCCGCAGCCAGGTGGATCTCGAGCGCGTGATCGTGGTCCCGCTCGCGGGCAAGCCGGTCGGGGGAGGGTACGACGACTACGAAGCGTTCCTGCGCACGGCGAACGGCGACTTCACCTATCCCGAGATGGACGAGAACGAGCCCTGTGCCATGTGTTACACATCCGGCACGACCGGGCGTCCCAAGGGCGTGGTGTACTCGCACCGCTCGCAGATTCTGCATTCGCTGGTGCAGGCCATGCCCGATGCCATCGGTATATCCGGCAAGGACGTCATCCTGCCGGTGGTGCCGATGTTCCATGCCAATGCCTGGGGCCTTCCCTACACCACGGCGATGCTCGGCGTGAAGATGGTGTTCCCCGGCCCTCATCTGCATCCCGACGATCTGCTGCCATTGTTGGAAAGCGAGCAGGTGACGATTTCCTGCGGCGTGCCGACTATCTGGCTGCCCATGGCGCAACTCATCGCGGCCAATCCCGGCAAGTGGAAGCTCAGTCCGAAGTTGCGCTTGACGGTGGGCGGGTCCGCAGTCCCGGAGGCGATGATTCGTGCCTACGCGGCGCTTGGCATCGAAGTGTTGCAGGGGTGGGGGATGACGGAGACCTCGCCGCTCGCCACCGTATCCAAAGTGACGGCACAGCAGTCCAGCTTGAGCGAGGACGAGCGCTTCGCGGTGCTGGCGACGCAGGGCTATCCACTGCCGCTGGTCGACGTGCGCACCGTAAGCGAGGAAGGCGAAGTGCCGTGGGATGGCAATACCGTCGGTGAAGTACAGGTGCGCGGTCCCTGGATCACCGGCAGCTATCACCAGCAGCCGACGCCGGAGAATTTCACGGACGACGAGTGGCTGCGCACCGGGGATGTGGCCTCGATCGATGCGCTCGGGTTCCTGAAGATCAGTGATCGCACCAAAGACCTGATCAAGTCCGGGGGCGAATGGATCAGCTCGGTCAACCTGGAAAATGCGATCATGGGCCATCCCGCCGTGCAGGAAGCCGCCGTGATAGCAGTACCCCATCCGAAGTGGTCGGAGCGCCCGCTCGCGGTGATCGTGCTGCGCCCCGGCGCACAGGCATCGGAAGGCGACATCCGCTCGCATCTGTTGAAGCAGTTCGTGAAGTGGATGGTGCCCGATGCTTATGTGTTCGTGGATGCGATACCGCGCACCTCGACCGGGAAGTTTCTGAAGACGCGTCTGCGCGAGCTGTATCAGGATTGGAAATGGGCTGACTGCCTATGAACTTCGAGCTCACCGAAGAGCAGAAGCTGATACAGCACACCGCACGCGAGTTCGCGCGCCGTGAGATCCAGCCGCTTGCCGCGCAGAGTGATCGCGAAGCGCGCTTTCCGATGGCGGTGTTCGATCAGGCGCGCGAGCTTGGTCTCATCAACATGACGGTGCCGCGCGAGTATGGCGGCGGGGGTTGGGGTCTGCTCGACCTCGCAATCGTCACCGAGGAGCTGGCGTGGGCCTGTGCCGGCATCACCGGCGCGCTGGGCTTGAACTCCATCTTTGCCGACGTGTTTCATGTCGCCGGGACGCGGGCACAAAGAGCCGCTGTGTTTGCGCGTCTGCTTGCCGGCGAATTCGGCGCCTATGCGCTGACCGAGCCTTCCGCCGGCTCGGATGTGGCCGGCATCAAGACCCGCGCGGTGCGGCGTGGCGACAGCTATGTTCTGAACGGATCCAAGGTATGGATCTCCAATGCCCCGCTCGCGAGCCTGTTTGTGATCTTCGCGAAGACCGATCCCGAGGCCGGCCATCGGGGCTTGAGCGCGTTCCTGGTGAATCGTGACACGCCCGGGTTCAGTGTGGGACCGCCTATGGGCAAGCTCGGGCAGCGCGCCGCGCCGGCGGCCGAGCTGTTCCTGAACGACGTGGAAGTGCCCGAGACTGCGCGCATCGACGCGCAGGGCGACGGCTTTCTGATTGCGATGCGCGTGTTCGACCGGTCGCGCCCGATGATCGCCGCGCTCGGCGTGGGACTCATGCAACGCTGTCTCGACGAGGCGCTCGAATACGCACGCAACCGTCAGACCATGGGCCGACTCTTGATCGAGCATCAGGCGATCGGGCACAAGCTTGCGGACATGGCGCTGCGCTGTGACGCCGCGCGCCTGCTCATGCAACACGCGGCGTGGCTGCTGGACTCTGGACGCAAGAACACGCTGCAAGCGGCATACGCGAAGACCTTTGCCGCAGACAATGCCATGTGGGCCGCTACCGAGGCGGTGCAGGTTTTCGGCGGAATGGGCTACAGTACCGAGTATCCGGTCGAAAAGCTGTTTCGCGACGCCAAGGTCCTGCAGATCTACGAGGGCACCAGCGAGATCCAGCGCAATATCATCGCGCGCGAGCTGGCTCGCTCTTAGAGCTTACACCCAACACAGAGGCACAGAGGGCACAGAGGAGCACAGAGAAAAACCGAACAGAAGTTTGAAACAGTTGCGGCGCGGACATCTCTCGTCGAGTTTGCCTTACTCTGTGATCCTCTGTGGCCTGTGTGCCTCTGTGCCTCTGTGTTGAGGTTTACCGGTTTTAGGAGACCGAAATGCCAGAACCCGTCATCATCGAAGCCGTGCGTACGCCCTTTGGCCGCCGCGGCGGAGCGTTGCGCGAAGTGCGTCCTGACGCTTTGCTCGCGAACACATTGCGGGGACTGGTCGAGCGGGCGGGTGTTGACCCCGAGAAGATCGAGGACGTGGTCGACGGCACCGTCACGCTTGCTGGAGAGCAGGCCGCCAATCCGGCGCGGCTCGCCGTGCTGCTGTCCGGCTTTCCGGTCAAGATCCCCGGCGTTTCGTTAAACCGCATGTGCGGCTCCAGTCAGCAGGCTGTGCACTTCGCTGCGCAGGCGGTCGCCGCCGGCGACATGAACTATGTTGTGGCGAGCGGCGTGGAGAGCATGACGCGCGTCCCGATGTTCCTCGACATCAGCCTGGGCCGCGCGGGCGTGAGCGGCTTCGAGACGCTCAATCCGGAGCTCT
>JBGQKF010000210.1:0-7501 GCA_041499435.1 Gammaproteobacteria bacterium | reverse complement strand
GACCAGATACTTGCGCGCGATCTGCAGCTTCTCCTCTTCTGTGTAACCCGGCAGGCTGATCACTTCCATGCGGTCGCGCAGCGGCCCGGGAATGGTATCGAGCATGTTCGCAGTGGCGATGAAAGTCACACGCGACAGATCGAACGGTACGCCCAGATACGCGTCGCGGAACGTGGAGTTCTGCTCCGGGTCGAGCACTTCGAGCAACGCGCTCGACGGGTCGCCATGGAAGCCCTGTCCGAGCTTGTCGATCTCATCGAGCATCATTACGCAATCGCGGCTGCCGGCCCTCTTGATCGCCTGAATGATATTGCCCGGCAGTGCGCCGACGTAAGTGCGCCGGTGCCCGCGAATCTCCGCCTCGTCGTGCACACCGCCCAGCGCCACGCGCACGAACTTGCGCCCGAGCGCTTTGGCGATGCTCTGGCCGAGCGAGGTCTTGCCCACGCCGGGCGGGCCGACGAAGCACAGAATCGGGCTGTGGCCGTGCGGATTCAACTTGCGCACGGCGAGGAACTCGAGGATGCGCCGCTTCACCTTGTCCAGACCGAAATGGTCCTCGTCCAGAATGCGCCGCGCCTCCGCGAGGTCGATGCTGGGCTGCGACTCGACTTTCCACGGCACCTCGAGCAGCCAGTCGACATACGTGCGCGCCATCGAATATTCGGCCGATGCCTCCTGCATGCGCGCCAGACGCTTGAGCTCCTTGCGCACATGCGCCTCGACTTCCTCGGGCATGCCCGCCTCATCCACTTTCTTCATCAGCTCTTCGACCTCGGCGCCGCCCCCCTCGCCTTCGCCCAGCTCCTGCTGGATGGTTTTCATCTGCTCGCGCAGCAGGTACTCGCGCTGGCGCTGGTCCACACTCGCCTGCGTACGCTCGCCGATCTCCTTGGAGAGCCTGAGCACTTGAATCCGGTGCGCGATCAGGTTCAGCACCGTATCCAGGCGCGCTTGCACGTTGAAGGTCTCGAGGATGCGCTGCTTCTCATCGGCCTTGATGTCGATGAAGCCGGCCACCATGTCGGCCAGTCCGCCCGGCGAGTTGAAGTTCTGCACCGCGGACATCAGCTCCTGGGGCGCCTGCGGCAGCAACTCGATCGCCTCAGCGGCGAGTTGCTTCAGCTGCAGGAAACGCGCCTCGACATCCTGACTGGCCTGAGTGCCGTCGGCAATGCGATCGACGCGCGCAACCAGGAACGGGTGCCCCGAGAGGAACTCGCGCACGCGAAAACGCTGCTCGCCCTGAGCGATGACGTGATGTCCGCCATCCTGCGAGGTCACGTAGCGCAGTACCTGCGCGACTGTGCCCACCGTGTACAGATCGCCGGGGACGGGGTTGTCGTTGGCCGCATCTTTCTGCAGCAGCAAGCCGATCGGACGCTCCGCACGCACTGCGTACTGCACGGCTGCGATAGAGCTCTCACGCCCGATGTTGAGCGGCAGGATCATGCCCGGGAACAACACCATGTTGCGCACCGGGACGATCACAATCGCGTCCTCCGGTAAGGGCAACGCAGTGCCGCCCGCGGCGGCCACGGCTGAACCGGTGCTGGCTGCCGTCACACTGGCTTCGTCCTTCATCTTGTCCATGTTCAATGTCACGTTAATCTCCTCAGGCGAGACGGCGCAAACCGATAACCAGGCAACCGTTGTCGAATGTCTGCTCACGGACCTCGAAACGGCCGGGCGCGATGTTGATGCTGCGCTCGAAGCGACCATATGGAATTTCCAGACGGCGGATGGCGCCCGGAAACGCTTTCGCCGGCATCGGCCGCTCGCCCTCCACCACGAGCGCCGCGCCCTCGATGCGCGTGCTTACGCGTTCCGGCGCAACACCGGGCAGTGCGATCAGAATCCAGTATTCCAGGTCCGTCTCGATGATATCGACCGGCGGCTGCCACGACGGCACGCCGTTGCCGGCCGGACCGGGAGCGAAGAAATGACGCTGCAGCCGGTCGACCTGGTCGAGCATATCGAGCGCCTGTGCCCACATCCAGTTACGCGGATAACGAATTCTCATGGCTCCCTTTCGGCGAGGTGAATGTGCGCCTCTCACGACGCGCATATCGGGGTCACACCGGCCATTTCAATGGACCGCGGCAACGGCTTGATTGAACGCAAGACTGCAGCGCTCACGCCGCTCGGGAGAAAAACTACTGCTGCGGCAGCGCGGGCGCGAGCTGGGGATTCTGAATCGCCGCGGCGACCGCCTCTTTCAACAGCGCGCCGCGAAATCGATCGAGCTTGTCGATGATCGAGCGTGCTTCGTCGGCCGCCAGAAACCGGTGCACCACCTCGATCTCTCTCACGCTGTAGGTGGCGGCCGTGCTGCGCAGGATCGCCTGCTTCAACGCCTGCACGACCTTCGGATCGCGCAGTGCCGCGGACACGACCCGCTGCTGTGATTCGGGCAGAGTCGCGACCGCCTCGTAGATCTCGCGCGTGGCGAGCTCTCGATACAGCGGCACATCGAACAGCTTTGCGGCGGCCGCCTCGCGCTGCTGTGCGGCTTCCACGTCGGCCGCGATAGCGGGCGCGGCAGCGGCGAGAGTGCCAACCAGCCACAGTCCGGATGCCACAAGCGTGCATCTCATGCTCTAACCCCTCAGTGCCTGCGCCTGGAGCGCGCGCACTTCGCGCTCCAGCTCTTCGATACGCTCGATCAGCGACAGCGCCAGGGCCACGCCCGGCGTGGAGAGCTCGAAGTCCGCACCCAGGCGTCTGGCGGTGCGGCCCACCGCTATGCAGCGCGCCGCGAAGCGCCATTCGTGCGGGCGTTCACCCTGCGGCTGGAACACGCCGTATTCCACCAGTTCCGTTATCACTTCGATCGACAGACCGGAGGCGCGTTCCAGCTCATCCAGCGCAATTTGAACGTGCTCTTCGAGGAGGGTCGCTTCGTAGTAGCTCATCAGTGCCTCTGCCTCATTCGAAGTGGCCGCGCGGGTTGAACGAAGAGGCCGCCTGCAGCTCGCGGTACAACTGCTTCTCGCGCTCGCTCAGCACCGAAGGCGTGACCACCTGCAGCACCGCATACAGATCGCCCTCGCCGCTCCCGGGTTTGGGCAGACCCTTGCCGCGCACGCGCAACTTCTGACCGGCGCGCGAACCGGGCGGTACCTTCACGCTGATGCGGCCATCCAGCGTCGGCACCTGCACCTCGGCGCCGAGCGCCGCCTCCCACGGTGCCACGGGTAGCTCGAGATAAAGATCGTGTCCATTCACCCGAAAGATGTCGTGCGGCCGCAACTGAATGTCGACGTAAAGGTCGCCATCGGGTGCTCCGCCGATCCCGGGCCCGCCTTTGCCGGGCACGCGCAGACGCTGACCATCGGTGACCCCTTTCGGAATGCGCACCTTTACCGCTCGTGTCGTACGCCGCAGTTGACCGCCCTCGGTCACTTCGGTTGCCGCGATCGGGATTTCGAGCTCGGTGCCACGCGCGGCATCTTCCACGGAAATGTGCGCGGTCACCTCATAGTCCTGACCCGGCATGCGAAAGGCGCGTCCGCCCCCGCCCTGGCGCGCACCGCGAAAGCCGCCGCCCCCCAATCCGGACAACAGATCGAACAAATCGACATCGCCCAAGTCCTGGAAGCCGCCAGCCCCGCCTGAGTGGAATTGTTGGTCCCAGCCCGGCGGCGGATTGAACTCCTGACCGGGCTGATAGAAGCCCATCTGATCGTATGCCTTGCGCTTGTCCGCGTCCTTCAAGACCTCGTAGGCTTCCTGGACCTCCTTGAACTGCTCCTCGGCGTTTTTCTCCTTGGAGACATCCGGGTGGTACTTACGGGCGAGCTTGCGATAGGCCTTCTTGATCACGTCCTCGGAGGCCGTGCGGTCCACACCTAGAATCTTGTAGTAGTCCTTGTATTTCATCTCGACGACACGGGGTTGACGAACCGATCAGATTACGCCCCTGACTCGCATGGCATTTGCGCCATGCGCTGCAGCCAGCAATAGACCCGCCATTTGCGCAAAAACACATGCGAGGCAGTGCACAGTAGCAACAGGGTGCTGTACGGAGCATGACGACCCCGCGTCCAGCCTTCGCGCTAGACTAACTGTTTGGGCCGCATGAGCCGGAAATCAAGCTCCGCAGGACAAGAGAGAGGCGTCCCCTTGCGCGCCTCAGTTGACGTGCAGGCGACTGTGCCTGGGAACGCGCGCCATCAGATACTCCATCTGGTCCTGCAGAATACGACGGTTTTGCAGGATCAGGTGCTCATGGCGGTTAGGCACGTAGGGCGCGTAAATAAGCGGCATATGCGCTGCTTCCGGAGTGCGCCCGCCCTTCCACGTGTTGCAGGAGCGGCACGCCGTCACCACATTCATCCAGCGGTCCCGGCCGCCCAGATGCAGCGGGATGACATGGTCGCGCGACAAATCGCCTTCGCGGAACTGCCCCGCGCAGTATGCACACAGATGCCGGTCGCGGCGATAGAGGGCAGCATTGGTGAGATGAGGCTCGGCATGGTCGCGCACGAACTCCGAGTGGCCCCGGATGGCGATGATGCTCTTGGTGGACAACAGGGAGCGCAGCCCCGTCACGCGTGACACGCCGCCCCGGTAGGTGCAAACCGTCTCGCCCAGCGACCACGCGACCATGTCGCGCGCGTAATAGGTTATGGCCTGCTCGACCGGCAGCCAGCGATTAGGCATCCCCGCCATGTCGAGCGCCAGAATCAGCGCCACTTCGATGCTCCCTCAGTTTGACTCCAAATTGAGCTCGACAGCTCTTTCGTGGCAACGCCCCAGAGCCGAAGCCCGTTGACGCGCATACAACTCCATCCCGGGCTTCGCGCAAGAGGCGCGCCATTCACTTCAGGGGTCATTTTAGGGAATATCGGCTCGCGGGTGAATCCCGTTGAGCGTCCCGAGCGGTAACGATAGCTTCGCGCCCCTGGTCCGGCAAGACCTTGCGGGCAGTAGCGTCCCGCCAAATCGGGGTGGGAGAGCCTTTGGATTGCTCCCTCCCGCCCGACGCCGGAAGGCCCGGCGCTCTCGCCAGTGGCCAGCAGTCAGATCTCCTGCAAGTGGATCAGAGCGCCATCGGCGGCTTTGATTCGCATTCGGCGCAACAGATTTGCGAGCTGCTGGTCGAGTCCGCGCAAAGCGGAAGGCGGCAGATGCTCCAGCGCATCGGGCAGCACCCCGCGCGCCGGCTGCGGCGCGCTGCGCACCACCCGCTCACCTGCGGCCGTCAGGTAGAGCCGCACCACGCGGCCGTCAATGTCGCCACGGTCGCGACGGATCAGGCGCTTGCGCAGCAATTTGTCGATCAGATTGCTGACTGTCGACTGGTGCAGCGCCATGGCCGCCGCCAGATCGGTGACACGAACGCCCGGCTGGTCATTGAGCTCGCACAAAGCCCACAACTGGGCGCCGGTGACGCCGGCTCGCTTCTCTATATTGTTGAAATGCAACTTGGCGGCACGAAATACCTGCCGAAACTTCTTGAGGACCTCCAACGCGGCATCGCGTTGCGCCGGACGGCGCCTCCTGCCGACCGTTCTACGCTTGACCGCTACTACGGGTGAACTGCGCTTCTTACTGGCGCTTGCTGGACTTTTCATGTCTCATTCCCATCCCTGAACCGGGTGAACAAAGCCCCGCGATCCCGAACCGGTCGCGCTCAAACCTACCGAGCATTCCCCGCCTAGCCGTTCGAGTCGCGGCCGTTTTATTGTCGTACTTGCCGGCTGGACGCTCGCTGCCCGCCCAGCCTTGTCGTTATGCCAGCGACAACTCGCATATTACAATCGTTTTGGGTATCGTCTACTATCCAGGCTAGCGGCTTTTAGGAATGGACGTCCGGTTCGAAGAACAACCAGCGGACCTGCGGGAAGGCCGCCCGGACCGCGGCCTCCACCTGATTGATGTCTGCCACCAGACGCAACGCCGCCTGTTCCTCGCGCATCCGCGCCTTGACGGCCAGCATGACGCCGTCCCCTAGCTGCAGGGTGATCAAATTGAGAATCTCTGCGACCTCGGCGCGCCCGGCGATGAAGGTGCGGATCTGCGCCTCCACGTCGGGTGCGGCGCTCTGCCCGGTGATCATGCTCTTGATCTCCAGGCCGAGGAGCACAGCGACCAGAATCAAAAGCACGCCCACGACAATGCTGCCGCAGGCATCGAACACCGAATTGTCCGTCATCAGCGCGATCAGCACGGCGATCAACGCGATCGCAAGGCCGGCCAGCGCGGCGATGTCTTCGCCGAGCACGACGATCAGCTCACTGTTGCGCGATACGCGAAAGAAGCGCCACAACGAGCCGCTCGGGTAGATTACGCGGATTTCGCGCACACACCCGCGCAGTGAAAGCGATTCCAGAATGATGGCCACGAACAGCACGCCAATCGCGATCCCGGGGCGCTGCAGCGGTGTGGGCTCGGAGATCTTGTGAATGCCCTCGTAGAGCGAGACCACGCCGCCTACAGTGAACAGAAGGATCGCCACGAGGAACGCCCAGAAGTACACCACCCCGCCATGGCCTAACGGATGCTCGCGGCTGGGCGCGCGCTTGGCTTCGCTCATGCCGCGCAGAAGCAGCGCCTGATTGCCGCAATCGGCCAGCGAGTGGATTGCCTCAGCCAGCATGGCGCTGGAACCGGTCACGGCCGCAGCGATGCCTTTGGCAATAAAGATGCCGAAGTTGGCGCCAAGCGCGTATAGAACGGCACGGATGGAACCGGCGTTTTCCATGATCGGATCGTCCTTGCTTTCGTTAGCGGTCCGGCGTGGCGCGCCGCGTGACCGCGTTCATTGTAGCCGCCAGGGTTGTGCGCAATCTGCGCGGCTCATTCGCCTGATGGGCGAGACCTTGCCTTCTGTGGATGGTCGGCGGCGCCCGCGAGCTGCGCCATGAGATTTGACTCGCGCTTGTAAAAGCCCTGCGTATGAAATGTTTCGGGGAATTTGTAGAGCTCATAGTCGAGGTGGTGGCAAAGCTCATGCAAGAGCGTGCGCAGGAACGTGCGAAACGCCACGACCTGTTTGCGCGCCACGGTGCGCATCCACACGGTGATCAGCGCCGGCCCTTCGCCGTCTTCCGGCTCATAGAGCCCATGCAGCTCGCCCCAGTTGCCGCTCGGTCGGACGGAAAGCACCTTGACACGCACCGGCGGCACCTTGAGCCGCTGGGTGAGTTCCGACAGCAGCGCCTGAGCAGCGGCCTCGACCGGTTTGCGGCGTTCCGCCCGCAACTCTTCTTCGATCTGCTCCACGATAGGGATGAACGGTGGACCCGAAGGCAATGCGATGCGCTCGATGGCGTCGCTTCTCAGGTACACCACCTTGCGCGCAGGCGAGAGCCGGTCGAAATAGGCGAAAGGCATGCGCGTAATAGTACACAAGCGGCGCAAAGCGCCAAGTCGAAGTATTGTCCGTGTCGACAGGATGGGAACCTTGACATCGGTTCCGATGTCAAGCTCCAAGTCCGCCGCTCTGGCCCGTAGCCGCAGTGAGACGCATTGCAAGGCCCAACCCAAGGAGAAG
>JBGQKF010000209.1:0-7518 GCA_041499435.1 Gammaproteobacteria bacterium | reverse complement strand
GTCCGCAGACCCATCTCACCAAAGCCGGCACGCCGACCATGGGTGGCGCGCTGATCCTGGTGTCGATCACGATTGCGACGCTGCTGTGGGGCGACCTGACCAACCGCTTCGTCTGGGTGGTGATCGCCGTTACGCTCGGATTCGGTACCATCGGCTGGATCGACGACTATCGCAAGGTCGTACACCGTAATCCGAAGGGTTTGTCGGCACGCACCAAGTTCATGTGGCAATCCCTGCTCGGGTTCGCGGCCGCGGGCTTTCTCGCCTACAGCGGCACGCCCGCGCAGACCGAGTTCATCGTGCCGTTCTTCAAGCAGGTGTCCTACCCGCTGGGCGCGGTCGGCTTTGTGATCCTCACCTACCTGGTGATCGTGGGCGGCAGCAACGCCGTAAACCTCACCGACGGCCTCGACGGCCTGGCGATCATGCCTACGGTAATGGTGTCCAGTGCGCTCGGTGTGTTCGCATACGTTGCCGGCAATGCAGTGTTCTCGCGCTATCTGGGCTTCCCGCACATTCCCGGCGCGGGCGAGCTCACCGTGTTCTGCGGCGCGCTCGCTGGAGCGGGGCTCGGGTTCCTGTGGTTCAACGCTTATCCGGCGGAAGTGTTCATGGGCGATGTGGGCGCGCTCGCTCTGGGAGCGGCGCTGGGATCGATCGCCGTGATCGTGCGGCAGGAGATCGTGTTCTTCGTGATGGGTGGCGTGTTCGTGGTGGAGACGCTGTCGGTGATGCTGCAGGTCGCTTCATTCAAGCTCACCGGCCGGCGGATCTTTCGTATGGCGCCGCTGCATCACCACTACGAACTGAAGGGCTGGAAGGAGAACCAGGTCGTGGTGCGATTCTGGATCATCACGATGATCCTCGTTTTGTTCGGTCTCTCGACATTGAAGCTGCGCTGAGCATGACTGGCAGATGGAACTGGCTGGAAGGAACGTACTAGTGGTCGGACTGGGACTGAGCGGGCTGTCCATGGCGCGCTGGTTGAGCAGTCGCGGGGCGCTGGTGCGCGTGGTCGACACGCGCGCTGCGCCACCGCGTGCGCCGCAACTGGCCGCGGAGTTGCCGCATGTCCCGCTTGCCACGGGCGCTTTTCGTCGCGAGAGCTTCGATGGCATCGACCTCATGGCGTTGAGTCCCGGCGTTGCACTGGCCGAGCCGATGATCGCACAGGCAAAAAGCCGCGGTGTTCCGGCAGTGGGTGATATCGAATTGTTCGCACAGGCGCGGCCCACGCGCAGCCAGGTGCTGGCAATCACCGGCTCGAACGGCAAGAGCACTGTCACCGAGATGACCGGTGCGCTGTGCCGCGCCGCCGGCCTGCACACCATCGTCGCTGGCAATATCGGACTGCCGGTGCTCGATGCGCTGCTCGAAATCGAAGCCTCGCGCACCGAGCCCGATGCGTTCGTGCTGGAGCTCTCGAGCTTCCAGCTGGAAACCACCGATTCGCTCGCGGCGGACGCGGCTGCATGCCTGAACGTGAGCGAAGACCATCTTGATCGCTATCCCGACATGGAGGCCTACGCTCTGGCGAAAGCACGCATCTTTACTGGCGACGGCGTGCAGGTGCTCAATCGAGAGGACGCGTTCTGCCGCGCCATGGCCAAGCCCGGGCGCCAGGTATTCACCTTCGGGCTCGGGGAGCCCTGCGGCGATCGCGAATGGGGGTTGCGTGAGTTCGGCGGCACAACGTGGCTGTCGCGTGGCGAGCACCCCTTGCTGCCGCTCATGCAATTGCGCCTGACCGGATTGCACAATGCCGCCAACGCACTGGCGGCGCTGGCGCTCGCGCATGCCCTCGATCTACCGGATGCGCCGGTGCTGCAGGCGTTGACGCAGTTCGAAGGACTGCCCCATCGCGTGCAGAAAGTCGCTGAGATCGACGGCGTTGCCTTCTACGACGATTCCAAAGGCACCAACGTCGGCGCCACCGTGGCCGCGCTGAACGGCATGCAACAGAGGGTCGTGCTGATCGCGGGTGGTGATGGCAAGGGTCAGGATTTCTCCCCGCTCAAGGCGGCCGTTGCCGCTCGAGCCCGCGCTGTGGTGCTGATCGGACGCGATGGCGAAAAGATCGCACAGGCCATTGCGGGCAGCGACGTTCCGCTGCACCGTGCCGACAGTATGGAGCAGGCCGTGGCCATGAGCTTCTCGCTCGCGCACAAGGGCGATGTCGTGATGCTGTCTCCGGCGTGCGCGAGCTTCGACATGTTTCGCGATTACGAGCAGCGCGCGCAAGTCTTCGTGGCTGCGGTCAAGCGGCTGGAGCAATCGCGATGAATCTCACGCTGTCTCTCCCGGCGAAGACGGTCTGGCGCGACTACGACGAGGCGCTGCTGTGGGTCGGGATCGCCTTGCTCGCAACCGGCCTGGTGATGGTGTATTCCGCGTCGATTGCGATCGCGGAAGGGGGTCGCTACGGCGTCAGCCAACCCGCTTATTTTCTGATGCGCCAGCTGGTATTCGTCATGATCGGCAGTGTAGCGGCAATCATGGCGTTTCAGGTGCCGATGCGGTTGTGGCAGCAGGCGGCGCCGTATCTGTTTCTGTTCGGTACGGTGCTGCTGGTGCTCGTGCTGATTCCGGGCATCGGACGCGAGGTCAATGGCAGTCGCCGCTGGCTGCCGTTGATGGTCGTCAACCTGCAGCCTTCGGAGCTCACCAAGCTGTTCGTGGTGCTCTACGCAGCCGACTACACCGTGCGCAAGGCGGCGTGGATGCACAGCTTCAAGCGTGGCTTCCTGCCGATGTTCGCGGTGATGCTGTGCGCCGGCGCGCTGCTGCTGCTCGAGCCGGATTTCGGTGCATTCGCGGTCATCGCCGCCATCGCCATGGGTGTGCTGTTTCTCGGCGGGATGAACTGGCGGCTGTTCGCCGGCCTGGCGGTGCTGCTGGTGATCGGTTTCGTAGTGATCATCGTGACCTCGCCGTATCGCATGCTGCGCATTCTCGGCTTCCTCGATCCATGGGCCGACCCCTATGGCAAGGGCTACCAGCTCTCGCACGCTCTGATCGCGTTCGGTCGCGGCGAGTGGTTCGGCGTCGGCTTGGGTGCGAGCGTGGAGAAGCTGTTCTATCTCCCCGAAGCACACACCGACTTCCTGCTCGCCGTGGTGGGCGAGGAGCTCGGATTTGCCGGCGTCGCAGCCATCATCGCGCTGTTCACCTGGCTCACGGTGCGTGCGTTTTCGATCGGCACGCAGGCCGCGAAGCTCGAGCGCTACTTTGCCGCGCTGGTTGCGCAAGGCATCGCCATCTGGCTTGCCGTGCAGTCGATCATTAACATGGGAGTGAACGTCGGCTTGCTGCCGACCAAAGGGCTGACGCTGCCGTTCTTGAGCTTCGGCGGCAGCGGCCTGGTGGCCAACTGCTGCGCGCTCGCGCTGCTGCTGCGCATCGACTGGGAAAGCCGCCAGCTGATGCGAGGCAAGGTGTTCTAGAGATGGCAGCGCTCAACACCGGCGGCTCGTCGCGCACGATCCTGATCATGGCCGGAGGCACCGGCGGGCATGTGTTTCCGGCGCTCGCCGTCGCGCAACGCATGCGCGAGGCCGGGTGGCACGTGGTCTGGCTGGGCTCGCGTGCCGGCATGGAAGCAACGCTGGTGCCGCAGCACGGCCTCGACATCCGCTGGATACGCTTCTCGGGCCTGCGCGGCAAAGGCATCATGCGCATGGTGCTGCTGCCGCTCAATCTGCTGATCGCGTTCTGGCAGAGCGCGCGGGTGATCTTCCAGGTGCGTCCCGACGTCGTGCTCGGTATGGGTGGCTACGTCTCGTTCCCGGGCGGCATGATGGCCTCACTGCTGAACCGGCCGCTGGTGCTGCATGAGCAGAACTCGATCGCGGGGCTCGCCAATCACGTGCTCGCAGCCGTGGCCGATCACGTCTTGAGCGGCTTTCCCGATGTCATGAAAAAAGCGCAGTGGGTCGGCAACCCGGTGCGCGCGTCGATCGCGCATCTACCCGCCCCCGCGCAGCGCTTCGCCGGGCGTGCAGGACCGCTGAAGCTGCTGGTGCTGGGCGGCAGCCTGGGAGCGCAGGCGCTGAATGAATTGATCCCGCAGGCAGTCCAGCTGATCCCCGCGCCGTCACGGCCACAGATCACGCACCAGTCGGGAGCGAAGCATCTGGAGACGCTGCTTCGCAATTATCGAGAGGCGGGTGTGCAGGCAGAAACCTTAGGCTTCATCGATGACATGGCCGCGCGCTACGCCGAGGCCGATCTCATCGTCTGCCGCGCCGGAGCACTCACCGTGTCGGAGCTGGCTGCTGCCGGCGTGGCCAGCGTCCTGGTCCCGTTTCCATTTGCGGTCGATGACCATCAAACCCACAACGCCGCTTTTCTCGCCGACGCGGGAGCTGCGGTAGTCATCCAGCAGCGCAGCCTGACGCCACGCAGCCTGGCCGATCTTCTGATCGGCTTCACGCGCGATAAGTTGCTGGAAATGGCCGAGCGTGCCCGCTCGTTGGCGAAACCGGGTGCCACCGACACGGTAGCCAACGTGTGCGCGGCCGCTGCTGGATGACAATTGACTACCAAGGAAATCCATCCAATGCAAAACAAGACTGCGAAGCAGGCAAAGCGGCGAGCCGCCAATACCACACCCAAGCTCCGCGCGCGCCCGGAGCCGATCGTCGGCCGTGGCCAGGATCTGGGCGATCTACGCCTGCAGTTCCTGCTTGGAGCATCGGTGCTGCAACAGCAATGAAGCACAAGGTCAAACGCGTGCACTTCGTCGGTATCGGGGGCGCCGGCATGAGCGGCATCGCCGAGGTGCTGCTCAACCTGGGCTATCAGGTGAGCGGCTCGGATCTGGCGCAGACCGCGGTCACGACGCGGTTGGCGAAGCAGGGCGCGCAGGTGTACCTGGGGCACGCTGCCGAGCAGATACAGGGGGCCGATGCGGTCGTCATTTCCACGGCGGTACGTGGCGACAATCCCGAAGTCGCCGCTGCGCGTGCCCGCCGCATCCCGGTGGTGCCCCGCGCGATCATGCTCGCCGAGCTGATGCGTTTGCGCCAAGACATCGCGATCGCCGACACGCACAGCAAGACCACCACCACCAGTTTGATCGCGAGCGTGCTGGCCGAAGCGGGCATGGATCCGACCTTCGTGATCGGCGGCCGGCTCGAGGCGGCAGGCTCGCACGCGAAGCTCGGCAAAGGCGAATTCATCGTGGTCGAAGCCGACGAGTCGGATGCGTCATTTCTGTATCTGCAGCCGGTGCTCGCGGTGGTCACCAACATCGATGCCGACCATATGGAGACCTATGGCCACGACTTCGGGCGTCTGCGCCAGGCATTTCTCGACTTCGTGCAGCGCCTGCCGTTCTACGGGATGGCCGTGCTCTGTGTAGACGATGCCAATGTGCGGGCGATCATGCCGCTCATCACCAAGCCGGTGACGACCTACGGGCTTGCGGAGCAGGCGCAGATTCGTGCGGTCGACATTGCGCACGAGGCCGGCCGCATGCGCTTTCGTGCGGAGACTAAGACTAACGGCAGTCCGGGCAAATCGCTCGATGTGGTGGTGAATCTACCCGGGATCCACAACGTGCAGAACGCGCTCGCTGCGATTGCGGTGGGCCTCGAGGTGCAGGTTCCTGAAGAGGCCATCGTGCGCGCGCTCGGCGAGTTCAAGGGTGTGGGCCGGCGCTTCCAGCGCTATGGAGAGATCGCGTTGCCGGCGGGTGGCAGCTTCCTCCTGATCGACGACTATGGTCATCATCCGGCGGAGATGGAGGCCACGCTCGCAGCGGTGCGCGGCGCATTTCCCGAGCGCCGTCTGGTGCTCGCATTCCAGCCGCATCGTTACACGCGCACGCGCGATGTGTTCGAAGATTTCGTGCGCGTGCTGTCTACGGTCGATGCGCTGTTGCTCACTGAAGTGTATCCCGCCGGTGAATCGCCGATTGTCGCGGCGGACGGGCGCGCGCTCGCGCGCGCGATTCGCGTTGCGGGCAAGGTGGAGCCGGTGTTCATCGAACAAGTGGCCGAGCTGCCGCAGGCTGTGCTCGATCTCACGCGCCCTGGCGACGTGGTGGTGACGATGGGCGCCGGCTCGATCGGCAGCGTCCCCGGTGTGCTCGCCGCCCGCAACCACAATGGACCAGGCTAAAGAAGCATGGACATGGCTGAACTGGAGCGAATCGCACAACGTGGACTCGGCGGCGAGTTCCGTTTGAACGAGCCGATGCGAAAACACACCAGCTGGCGCGTCGGCGGCCATGCTGACCGCGCCTATTTTCCGCGTGACCTGCAGGATTTCGTGCGCTTCGTGCGCACCGTCCCCGCCGATGAGCCGGTCCACATCATCGGGCTCGGCAGCAATCTGCTGGTGCGCGATGGCGGGCTGCGTGGCACTGTCGTGTTCATGCACGGTGGCTTGAACAAGGTGCAGATCGAGATCATGCCGAACGGTGAGCGGTTGATCTACGCGGAAGCCGGGGTAGCGAGCCCCAAAGTGGCGCGCTTCGCGGCGACGCATGGACTGATCGGCGCTGAATTTCTCGCCGGCATTCCAGGCACGGTAGGCGGCGCATTGGCGATGAACGCGGGCTGCTATGGTTCCGAGACATGGGATGTCACCGATGCGGTGCTGTGTTTGCGACACGACGGCCAGATGGTGCGTCGTTCCCCTGCGGATTTCGAGATCGGCTATCGCCACGTCAAGCTGCGTAACGAGAAGCCGGAGGCCAAGGGCGCAGCAAACTCCAGCACCGAAGGTGCGCCCACTCTTCACTCTTCATCCTTCACCCTTCAGCCCGAAGAGTGGTTCGCTGCGGCCTGGTTCCACCTCGCATCCGGAGACGGCGAGGCCTCGCGACGCAAGATCAAAGAGCTGCTCGAGCGGCGCATTGCGACGCAGCCGCTCGACCAGCCCAACGCGGGATCGGTGTTTCGCAACCCGTCCGGAGACTACGCTGCGCGCCTGATCGAGGCTTGTCGCCTGAAGGGCTTCGCCGTCGGTGGCGCGATCGTCTCGCCCAAGCACGCCAATTTCATCGTGAACACCGGATCGGCGCAAGCGGCCGATATCGAGACGCTGATTGCCACCGTTCAGCAGACCGTGTGGGACAAGTTCGGCGTGATGCTGGAGCGCGAAGTGCGCATCATCGGAGAGCGCGCATGATGCGCACGCAGGAGGCCAGGCGATGAGCGCGCCGTTCGCAGCTGAGCGCGTACGCCGGCTCGGCAAGGTCGCCGTGCTGCTCGGCGGTAAATCCGCAGAGCGCGAAATCTCGCTGTTGTCCGGCAACGCGGTGCTCGAGGGATTGCGGCGCGCCGGCGTCGATGCGCATGGATTCGATCCCGCGGAGCGTGAGCTGTTCGACTTGAAGCGCGAAGGCTTCGAGCGGGTGTTCATCGCCTTGCATGGCCGGTATGGCGAGGATGGGACTGTGCAAGGCGCGCTGGAGCTGCTCGGCATTGCCTACACCGGCAGCGGCGTGATGTCCTCGGCACTGTGCATGGACAAGGTGCGCACCAAGCTGGTGTGGCTCGCTGTGGGTTT
>JBGQKF010000208.1:0-7530 GCA_041499435.1 Gammaproteobacteria bacterium | reverse complement strand
GAGCTCTTCTACCAGCGCCACGCCGTCGTAGCCGTCCACCAGGATCAGATCGGCGCTGTCCGCATGCTCGCGCATCCACTGCGCACCATCGCCCTGCACGATGGCAAAGCGCTCGTCATCGTCGGGCACGCAAAAGTAGCGGCGGGCGATGTCGATAACCTGGGGGTTGAGCTCGATTACGACCTGTTGACTGCCCGCAAGATGACGGTAGATCCATTTGTTGACCGAGCCGTTGCTTAATCTTACTGTGATTATTTTGGCCGGTTTCGGGACAAACAGCAGGAACGCCATCATGCTGCGCGTGTATGCGAGAACCAGCTCATTGGGCGCGCTGACCCGCATTCCGCTTTGGATCGTGTCGGTGCCCAGATGCAGATAGCGGATGCCGTTTTCCTCGCTGATCTCGACGTGCGCGGATACGCCGTTGCGGCGCGTGCCGCGCCAGCTTTTCCATAGTTTCACTGCAGCTCTCGCAATCGCGCACTTGAAAGCGCGCCGGCATTGGTACTCGGCATTGTAAGATAACGCCTTTTTGACTGCGGGCTTAAGCGCATGCGCACAACTTCGTTTTTCCTGTCGACGCTGAAGGAGGCACCGGCCGAGGCCGAGCTCATCAGCCATAAGCTCATGGTGCGTGCCGGTCTGATCAAGAAGCTCGGCAGCGGCCTGTATACCTGGATGCCGCTCGGCCTGCGCGTGCTGCGCAAGGTCGAGCAGGTGGTACGTGAAGAGATGAACCGCAGCGGCGCAGTGGAGCTCGTCATGCCGGCGGTGCAGCCGGCTGAGCTGTGGCAAGAAAGCGGCCGCTGGGAAAAATTCGGCCCGCAGATGCTCAAGATCAAGGACCGGCACGAGCGCGACTACTGCTTCGGGCCGACACACGAAGAAGTAATCACCGATATCGCACGCAAGGACATCCGCAGCTACCGGCAGCTGCCAGTCAACTTCTATCAGATCCAGACCAAGTTCCGCGACGAGATCCGCCCGCGTTTCGGTGTGATGCGCGCGCGCGAGTTCATCATGAAAGACGCCTATTCCTTTCATGTGGATTACGCCGATCTCGAGCGCGAGTATCGCAACATGTACGACGCCTACTCGCGCATCTTTTCGCGGCTCGGCTTGCGCTTTCGCGCGGTCGCTGCCGACCCCGGCGCCATTGGCGGAACCGGTTCGCACGAGTTTCACGTGCTGGCTGATTCCGGCGAAGACGCGATCGCGTTTTGTCCCGAATCGGACTACGCGGCGAATGTGGAGCTCGCCGAAGCCCTGTCACCGGTGATTTCCCGCGCGGCATCGACCCAGTCGCTGCAAAAGGTGGCCACACCGGGTGCGCACACCATTGAAGATGTGAGCCGCTTCCTGAAAATCCCCCCGGAGCGCATCGTAAAGACGCTGATGGTGGTTGCCGGTGATGGCCAGGAATATCTCTTGCTCCTGCGTGGCGACCATATGCTGAACGAAGTCAAAGCCGAGAAGAAGCTCGCCCGCCACGGCGGCTTTCGCTTTGCCACCGACGCGGAGATCCGCCAGCGCATCGGGGCCGGCGCGGGCTCGATCGGACCGATCGGACTGAACCTGCCCGTGCTGGCTGATCGCGCCTTGCAGGCGGTCAGCGATTTCGTGTGCGGCGCCAACGAGGACGGACAGCACTACGTCGGCGCCAATTTCAACCGCGACCTGCCCGAACCGGAGTACGTCGACATCCGCAATGTCGTCGAGGGTGATTTCAGCCCCGATGGCAAAGGCCGGCTGCAGCTGTGCCGCGGTATCGAGGTCGGGCACATCTTCCAGCTGCGTACCAAGTACTCGGAGGCGATGGGCTGCACCTTTCTGGATGAAGCCGGGCAGACCAAACCGATGGAAATGGGCTGCTATGGCGTCGGCGTCTCGCGGATCGTTGCCGCCGCGATCGAGCAGAACAACGATGCGCGCGGCATCGTCTGGCCGCTCGCGATTGCGCCGTTCCAGGTTGCCATCGCGCCGGTCGGCTGGGGCAAGAGCGAGCAGGTGCGCGCCACGGCGCAGCGCCTGCACGATGAGCTCAGCGCTGCTGGGCTCGAGGTATTGCTCGACGATCGCGACGAGCGTCCGGGCGTGATGTTCGCCGACCTCGAGCTGATCGGCATTCCCCACCGCATCACCGTGGGCGACCGGAGCCTGAAGCAGGCTCAGGTGGAGTACCAGACACGCACCGAAACATCGGCGCAGCTCGTCAACCTTGCCGACATCGTCGATCGGATTCGCTCACTGTGCCGCTGATGTCACTTCGCTGCCTGCTCGCTCTCGCCTGTCTCGCGAGCCAGGTTGTATTCGCCGGTGAGCAGCGCTACGAACCGCTCGCCGCCAGTGTGCAGGCTGCGCTCTCTTCCGCGGTAGCTGACCGCGCCAGCCCGCGCCTGGTGTTCGCGACCCCGGGGGAAGGTCAAGCCTGGCTTGCAGACATGTCCACGCGCCTTGCGCAATACATTCCGGACCAACAGACGCGGCTCGATTTTCTGACCACGGTGCAATACGAATCCAAGCGCGCCGGACTCGATCCTCAGCTCGTGCTCGGGGTGATCGACACAGAGAGTAAGTTTCGCAAGCACGTGGTGTCGCGCGCCGGCGCCCGCGGCTACATGCAGGTCATGCCGTTCTGGACCAGCCTGCTCGGCACCGCCGACCAGAATCTATTCAATCTGCGCACTAATCTGCGCTATGGCTGTGTGATCCTGCGCCACTACCTGGATATCGAGCGCGGCGATATGCAACGCGCTCTGGCTCGCTACAACGGCAGCCTCGGCGCGAAAAGCGACTATGCGAGCAACGTGCTGCGTGCCTGGCGCGTGCGGTGGTCGCTGTCTGGCAGCGCAGCGTCGCACGCCCGCTCACCCTCCGCTATCTAGGGAAGCTCTGATCCCGCTGCCGGCCTACCGGCTGGATTCACATAGCAGCACCGGCAGCGAAGCTCACTATAATGGTGAGCTGACCGCCGCTTCGTTCGCCATGGCCGACGACATCCTCGTTCTGTTCTACAGCCACACCGGTGCCCTCAAGCAGATGGCGCATACGGTGGCACGCGGCATCGAAAGCGTGCCGGGTGCAACCGCGAGGGTGCGCACCGTTCCCAAAGTCTCCGCCGTCAGCGAAGCGCTCGAGCCCGACATCCCTGCGACCGGACCGCCCTATGCAGAGCTGCGTGATCTTCAGGAATGCATTGGGCTCGCACTCGGCAGTCCGACCCGCTTCGGTAATATGGCAGCGCCGCTCAAGTATTTCCTCGACGGCACGGGCGCACTGTGGCTCAAGGGCACGCTCGCCGGAAAACCCGCCGCCGTGTTCACGTCGACCGGGACGTTGCACGGCGGACAGGAGACGACGCTGCTCTCGATGATGCTGCCGCTTTTGCATCACGGCATGCTGATCGTCGGCCTGCCCTATTCTCAGACCGAGCTCATCACCACCAGCACCGGGGGAAGCCCCTATGGCGCGAGCCATGTCGCCGGCATCGACGCCGATCGCGCTTTATCTCAGGAAGAGCAGACCCTCTGCTTCGCGCTTGGCAAGCGCCTGGCGGACGTTGCGTTGAAGCTCGCCCGATGACGATCGATCGCGCCCGGCAAGCTCGGGAGCTATTCCGCACACTGGGCAGCGGCGTACTCTCGTCGCATTCAACCAAGCTGCCCGGCTATCCATACGGCTCGGTGTTGCCACACGTGACGGATCATGCCGGCCGTCCCGTCCTGTTGATCAGTCATCTCGCCGAACACACGCACAATCTGGAAGCGGATGCGCGGGCGAGCTTTCTCGTCGCCGAGCTCGGCGGCGACGTGCAGGCCAGTGCGCGCGCCACCCTGCTCGGCAACGCGCAACGCGTAGCCGAGCCGGCTGCGCTCGAGCAACGCTATCTGCGTTTTTATCCTGAGCATGCGCGCTATCTGGAAATCGGCGGCTTCGCATTCTGGACCCTCGAGCCGCTGCAAGTGCGCTTCATCGAGGGCTTCGGCAGCCTGCACTGGATCTTAGCGGAGGACTATCTCGCGCGTGCAGAAGAAATCGCGCAAAGCGAGGCTTCGGTGCTCGAGCACATGAATGCGGACCACTCCGATGCGCTGCTTGCGTACTGCGAGCATCGCTTCGGCTTCCGGCCGCAGCGAGCGCAGATGATCGGGTTCGACTGCGACGGTTTCCACCTGCGCGCTGATGCACAGGTGCTGAGATTCACCCTTCCGGAGCCGGTGGCAACAGTGAGCGAGGCGCGCGCTGCACTGATCGCGCTCGCTCATCAAAGCAGATCCGGATCGTGAGAATTGCGCAGCTGCTGACTTGCCTCAGCCTGATTGCGCTCATCTTCCTTTGTCTGCTCTGGGAAGCGGTGCTCGCGCCGATCAAGCCGGGGGGCTCGCTGCTCATGCTGAAGGCATTGCCGCTGCTGCTGCCGCTGTTCGGTATTCTGCGCGGCAAGGTCTACACCCATCAATGGACCGCGCTGCTCGCACTCGCCTATTTCTGCGAAGGCGTCGTGCGCGCGTGGTCCGAGCACGGCTCCTCGCGAGCGCTGGCCCTCACCGAGGTGATGCTCGCCCTCACCCTCGCCGCCAGTGCTGCAGCGTATGCGCACCTCGCGCATGCAAGAGTACGTATGCCAAACTAAAAAAACGCCGCAACGCCGAAGTGAGGCAGACGATGAGTGGAATTTACCGAGGACGCTTCGCACCGACCCCGTCGGGGCCGCTGCACTTCGGCTCGCTGGTGGCCGCCGTCGGCAGCTATCTCGAGGCTCGCTCGCGCGGTGGCGAATGGCGCGTGCGCATCGACGATCTCGATCCCCTGCGCGTAGTACCGGGTGCGACCGATGCGATTCTGCGCTGCCTGGAGCTGCTCGGATTCCAATGGGATGGGCGGATCGTCTTTCAAAGCCAGCACAGCGGCGCCTACCACGCGGCTTTGCACGAGCTCAAGCAAGCTGGCGCGCTCTATCCTTGCGGCTGTTCGCGCAGCGAGATCGAAGCCATCGCCGCACGCGGTGCCGAAGGACCGGTCTATCCCGGCACCTGTCGCGAGGGCCTGGCACCCGACCGGCGCGCGCGTGCATGGCGCATGCGCCTGGAGCATGCGCAGATCGAGTTCGACGACGGTCTGTTGGGACTGCAACGCGTCGATCTGCAGCGCGAGACGGGAGACTTCCCGGTCTATCGCGCGGACGGCGTCTATTCCTTCCACCTCGCCTCTCCGGTCGATGAAGCCGAGCTCGCGATCACCGATGTCGTGCGCGGATCGGATCTGCTCGAGTCGAGCGCACGGCAGATCTATGTGTTCAGCGTGCTCCATTGGCCCGCGCCGCGCTATGTCCACCTGCCGGTCGCACTCGATGCGGGCGGCGCGAAGTTATCCAAGCAGACGGGCGCTGGCGCAGTCCTGACTGGGCAGCCGACGGCAACGTTGTGTGCAGTGCTGCGATTCCTGCAGCAACCGGTACCGCCGGGACTGGACCGCGCACCGCTGGACGAATTCTGGAAGCACGCGATCCACCATTGGGATCTCGCGCGCGTGGGCGTCAGGCGCGCCGCGCCCGCAGCTTAGGGATCGGTTGATCAACCGATCCGCATGCCGTCACAGAATACTGCGAGCTCGCCCGGCTGCAGCGCGGTCCACTGCTCGTTGTCGGTGAGCGGCTGCGTTGCAATCACCGCGACCCGATCCTGCGGGGTGGTGAGCTGACTGAAATCGACCTCGACATCGTCGTCCACCAGATGCGCGGTGCTGAACGGCGCTTGCCGCACGATGTATTGCAGCTGGTCTGCGCAGTGTGCGAACAAGTACCGGCCATTGGACAACAGGTAGTTGAAGCTCCCGAACCGCGACAGATCCTGGGTGATCAACGCGAGCAGCTCGACCAGCCGCTCCACCTCCGGCTCGCCTTCGGGAAACGCGTGCCGCAAGGCTTCGAGGATGCAGCAGAAGGCATGCTCGCTGTCGGTGTTGCCGACCGGCCGGAAGGCTCCGCGCAGGCGCGGTGCGAAGGCTTCGAGCGTGCCATTGTGCGCGAAGATCCAGTAGCGGCCCCACAGCTCGCGCATAAACGGGTGCGTGTTCTCCAGCCCGACGGCGCCTTTGGTGGCCTTGCGGATATGCGCGATCACATTGGTGGAATGGATCGGAAAGTTGCGTACCAGGTCGGCGATGGGTGAGGCCACCGCCGCTGCCGGGTCGAGGAAGATCCGGCACCCGTTGCCCTCGAAGAATGCGATGCCAAATCCGTCAGAATGCTGATCGGTCCGGCCACCGCGCTGACGAAAGCCGGTGAACGAGAAACAGATGTCGGTCGGGACGTTGCAGTTCATCCCCAGCAACTGGCACATCGTTTGTCCTGAAGGTCGGGCTTCCCGCATGAGACGGCCACTAGCAGGGGCCGCGGGTGTTAGCATGTTGGCTCGCTTTCAATTCTAACCAACATGCAGCGCGGGCGCGGTCATGGCGAACAAAACTCTAGGGTTATCCGAGCAAATCTACGATTACCTGCTGTCGGTTTCGGTGCGCGAGCCGCAGATCCTGCAGCGCCTGCGCGCGGAAACGGCCAAGCTGCCCATGGGGATGATGCAGGTCGCCCCCGAGCAAGGGCAGCTGCTCTCGCTTCTGGTACAGGCGCTGCAACCCAGGCGCTGCCTGGAGGTGGGCGTGTTCACCGGCTACAGCTCGCTCAGCGTGGCCCTCGCGCTCCCACCCGATGGACATATCACCGCTTGCGATGTAAACGAAGAATGGACTTCGATCGCGCGCCGCTACTGGGAAGAGGCCGGGGTTGCCGACCGGATCGATCTGTACCTCGCGCCTGCGCTTCAGACGCTGGACCGCATGATCGCGCACGGTCAGTCGTCGAGCTACGACTTCGCCTTCATCGACGCCGACAAGGAAAACTACTGGAGTTATTTCGAGCGTGCCCTCACGCTGCTGCGCTCAGGCGGCCTGATCGCGATCGACAATACGCTGTGGTCGGGTCAGCCGGCGGATCCCAACATAAACGATCCAAGCACACGCGCCATCCGGGCGTTCAACAAGCGGCTGTTCAAAGATCCCCGGGTGCGCATCAGCCTGATCCCGATCGGCGATGGTATGACGCTCGCGCTCAAGCTGTAGGGTTTGCTATCGAAGCGCAGAGCGGATCAGGCGTTCGCTGCAGCCGGTGCAGCGCACGTCGCCGCCACGCGATTGCGACCGGCACGCTTGGCATCGTACAGCGCAGCGTCGGCGGCCTTGATCAGCTCGTCCATGCGCGTCATTCCCGCTTCGCGTTGACATACGCCGATGCTCACGGTGGCACTATGGCTGATGGCGCTGTTCAGGGTGCGAGCTTGCGACACACCCAGCCGCAGACGCTCCGCGAGGTGCAAGGCCGCACCGAGCGGCGTGTCGGGACAGATCACCAGAAATTCTTCGCCGCCCAGACGGCAGATGACATCCTCTGAGCGCGCCTCCTTGCGCAGCACAGTGGCCACTTGGCGCAACACGACGTCGCCGCTGTCGTGGCCATAGCTGTCGTTGATCTGCTTG
>JBGQKF010000207.1:0-7552 GCA_041499435.1 Gammaproteobacteria bacterium | reverse complement strand
TCCGAGCGCGGAAAGCCGTTGCCGGGCCCGCCAAGCGCCACTACGGTTTCGCGCAACGCGCGATCATTCATGTCCAGCACGCGTTTCCACGTCACCCGACGCACGTCGATGCCGAGCTCGTTGCCGTGATGAATGTGGTTGTCAACCATGGCTGCGAGCAGATTGTTCGCAAGGGCAATCGCGTTGAAGTCACCGGTGAAATGGAGATTGATGTCTTCCATCGGCACAACCTGCGCATGACCGCCGCCAGCGGCACCACCTTTCAGGCCAAACACCGGTCCGAGACTCGGTTCGCGCAGGCAGATCAGCGTCTTCTTGCCGACGCGATTGAGCGCATCGCCGAGCCCCACGGTGGTGGTGGTCTTGCCCTCGCCCGCGGGCGTCGGGCTGATTGCGGTGACCAGGATGAGCTTGCCGTTCGGCCTGCCCTGCAACGTCTCGAGGTAGTCGAGCGAGATTTTAGCCTTGTAATGTCCGTACGATTCCAGATGCTGCTCGCCAATGCCCAGCCGCTCGTGCGCCAGGATGGAGATTCTCTTCAACGTCGCCTGCTGCGCAATCTCGATGTCGCTCGCCATACCCCGCCCTCGCACAACTAAAAAAAACGGCAGCGCCTTTAGTCGCTGCCGCTCGATTCTCGCGGTCCTGCCACGTTATTGCTTGGTCGACGGCCCCGTGTGTCCATCCTCCGGGCGCAGCATGATCGTGCCGCTGGGCCCGACGCCGATCAACTGCAGAATCACTTCTTCGTCCTTAGCGCCATCGAAGTGGTGCGCGCCCGCGGGATGCTTCATGAAGCTGCCGGGCGTCAACCCCACCGTCTTATCGGGATCGAAGGTGTCGCCGGTTCCCGTATACCAAGTACCCTTCAGCACAACCGCATAGCGATCTTCGGGATGGAAATGCGGACGGCTCATGATGCCCGGCGGAAACTTGACGCGGACCACGTAGACACCGGGCTTCGACGGATCGCCTTCGATGATGGCAAATTTGACGCCGTTGTAGCCCGGCAGCTCGCGCCACTGCACATCTTCGGGCGCAATGCGCACGAATCCCTCAGCATCCTTTTCACCGAAGGCAGGTGTGCCGAGCAACACCGCGCCAGCCGATAGAGCACAACACACCATGAGCGAACGGCGCAATTTCACGTCGCCTCCTTGACTGGACGTTGCAGTTTGAGTATGCGGGGATTTTAACGCGTTTCCTGCGCTACGGCTCTATCAGCAGTATCGTGCAACTCGGCTCATCTACGCAGACCGGGTCGGAGGATCCTGAGTCTGACTCAACGCACCTGCTGCATCGAGCCTTGCGAGTCACGCATGATGCGATCGTGCAGGCCCTGCGCGTTATTCTCGCGATCGAACTGGAGCTGCTGAATCTGCATCTGCTGCTGGCGGACCGGCTCAGGCAGATCCTTGTTCTGCTGTTGCAGTTGCTGCAAACGCTGTTGCTGGCTCAAGTCCCACTGCAGCTGCTGAGCCGTATCGGAAACGCGTGGCGCAATGGCTTGGGTCGTCCTCGGATTGGGAGGCAGTGGCTCGCCCAGGTCTAGGGTGCTGCGCGGGCTCGTCTCTAGAGGCAATGGCAGGCTCGGCGTTCGCGCCGTCGATTTGGGCGGAGCATTGTCGTAGAGCTTGACGTGAAACTCGTTTTCGCGCTGCTGACGCTCCAACGCGTTGCGCGAAACGCCGTCCTGGGCGGGATTCTGCGGCTGCGCTGCGTTCTGGGCCTGCACTGTATGCGCAACAAACAAGGCAATCACCATGAGTAAGAGCGACGCGCCGCGTCGGGGTGGGGACATCCGGGTCTCCATGATCGGCTCTAGTTGGTGAGACTCCAGGTATACGACCCGAGTTTACCCCGAGGCAGTCGATACCGTCCAAAAAGCAAGTCGGACAACGGGTTAGGGCGGCTCAAAGCCCTTGAAAAATCATGTAGAGGCCGTACATTGCATTACAGCATCCCCCAAAAATACGGGGCTGCAGCCCACTGTTTCTACTGGCATACTGCTTGCAATACATAGCTGGTGCATCACGGAAACATGGCACCTGAAAGGAGCAAGGCCATGAAAAAATTGCTGTCTTCGATCATCCGGTGGATCGAGCATTCCGAAACCCGGGAACTGGAGAACTACCTGGCGCAGAGCACCACGCCGGCCGACCTGGAGCGTCGCATGCGCGACTGGGAAACCAGGAATCGCGGGTTCAATCACCTGCCTTGAGATCAGCTACACGCGGCGAGCGCAGGCTTTAGCCGTGTGACAAGCGGAAGCAGCCAAGCCTGCTTCCGCTTTTTTGTTTTCTCGGCGCTACGCCGCAGATGACGCGGTTTTTATCTGCGCGTTCTTGCTGACTTCATCCTTGCGTAGCATGCCGGCGGTCTCAATGAACGAAACGATGCCGTCCAGGCCCTGGCCGGTTTTGAGGTTGCTGAACAGGAACGGCTTCTCGCCGCGCATTTTCCGGGCGTTGCGGTCCATCACTTCGAGCGATGCGCCCACCATCGGCGCGAGGTCGATCTTATTGATCACCAGCAGATCCGATTTGGTGATGCCGGGGCCGCCTTTGCGTGGGATCTTATCACCGGCCGCCACGTCGATGACATACAACGTGAGATCGGAAAACTCCGAGCTGAACGTGGCAGCGAGATTGTCGCCGCCGCTTTCCACGAATACGACATCGAGCCCCGGGAAGCGCCCAGTCAAACGCTCGACCGCCTCGAGGTTGATCGAGGCATCCTCCCGGATTGCCGTATGCGGGCAGCCGCCGGTCTCCACGCCGATGATGCGCTCGGGCGGGAGCGCCTCGTGCTGCACCAGGAAAGCAGCATCCTCCTGCGTATAGATGTCATTGGTCACCACAGCGATGTCATAGCGACTGCGCATCGCCTTGCACAGCGCCAACGTGAGCGCGGTCTTGCCCGACCCGACCGGCCCGCCGATTCCGATTCTCAGGGGTTGCATCATCTCAAGACCGAAACAACCGGCTGTACTGCGTCTCGTGCAGACAGCTCGCGATCGCAAGCCCGGGCGCGAGACTGCTGAGATCTTCGTCGTCCGCGCTCAGCGCCTGCTGTGCAACGTCGACGAGCTGCGGCTGCAGCGCCGCGAGCAAGCGCTGCCCGGCAAGCTGCCCGAGCGGCACGATCTTCATTGCGGCGGCGACCTGATTCTCCAGCCACGTCCACAGGTACGCTGTGAGACCCGCGCGTTCGGCAATGTGCCAGTCCGCACACGCCACGCTGAATGTTGTCGCAAATGCAACTTCGCGGATCGCGCGCAGCGCCACCATCGCGCCGGCGCCGAACTCGTGACTGTCTTCCATCAGCCGGCGCAGCGAATGGCCCATCTGTGCAGTCTCCCCTCGCAGCTCGTGCGTCTCGCGAGAGCTGAGCAACCGGTCGTTCCAATCGGCCAGCGCCGCCACCTTCTGAGCTGTGAACGCGCGATACAACCGGCACCACACCGGCGCCTCCATTGTGCCGACCGAAAACATCAGCACGTCGCTAAGCCAGGTGCGCACCGACACCTCATCGCTGACCCAGCCGAGTTGCACGGCAGATTCCAGGCCCTGCGAATAACTGAACGCACCCACTGGCAGCATGGGGCTCGCCAGCCGCAGCAGGCGCACCAGCTGCAAGTCCGACGCGATGAGCGGCTGCATGTCAGCTCCGCTTGGCCGCGAACTCATGGATCACGCCACCATGCGTAGCCGGTGCATCGTGGCGGTGCTCGCCTGAATAGGCGCCGGGCTCGGGCTCGAAGGGTGCATTGCGCGCGATGACGACCGCGCCCAATCCTTCCGCCATTTTGCGCAGGACGACGTCGTCGGCGATCCGCAACCAGCCCTCGCCGATCTGCAGCGGCACGTGACGATTGCCGAGGTGATACGCCACGCGCACCAGCTCGCGGGTGGTATCGCACAGGATGTCGATCACCGGTTCGGGCTGCGCTCGCACGCGCACGATACGGCCGTCTTCGGCCGCCAGCAGATCGCCATCGCGCAGTATCTCGCCGCGCTCGAGGAACACGCCCGCTTCCTCGCCGCTGGATAGCCGCACTCTCAGACGGCTCTTCTGACGCTTGTCGTAAGGCAGGACCAGCTCGGCATCCCACTTCGCGGCCGGCTGGCTTCTCTGTGTGATGGCAATCATGGCCGCTCAGAACAAGAAGTATCGCTGCGCCATCGGCAGCACCGTGGCCGGCTCGCAAACCAGGAGCTCGCCGTCGGCACGCACCTCGTAGGTCTCCGGATCGACTTCGATCTTCGGCGTGGCGTCGTTCAGGATCAAATCCTTTTTGGTGAGCCGTCGCGTGCCTTTGACCGCCACCAGCCGCTTGTGTAAACCAAGCTCGCGTTCAACGCCGGCGCTCAGAGCCGCCCCGGCAACGAACGTCACCGACGTCGCGTGGCAGGCATTGCCGAACGCTCCGAACATCGGCCGGTAATGCACCGGCTGTGGCGTCGGAATCGACGCATTCGGGTCGCCCATCGGCGCGGCGGCGATCATGCCGCCCTTCACGATCATCGAGGGCTTCACGCCGAAGAAAGCCGGGCGCCACAACACGAGATCGGCGAGTTTGCCCACTTCCAGCGAGCCCACTTCGTGGGCAATGCCATGAGTCAGCGCCGGATTGATGGTGTACTTGGCGATGTAGCGCTTGACGCGGAAATTATCGTTGCGGCCGCTGTCCTGCGAGAGCGCGCCCCGCTGCACGCGCATTTTGTGGGCGGTCTGCCAGGTGCGCATGATCACCTCGCCGACGCGGCCCATCGCCTGACTGTCCGATGACATCATGGAGAAGGCACCGATGTCGTGCAGGATATCCTCGGCTGCAATCGTCTCGCGACGGATGCGCGACTCTGCGAACGCGACATCTTCGGCGATCCCCGCGTCCAGATGATGGCAGACCATCAGCATGTCGAGATGCTCGTCGATGGTGTTGACGGTGTACGGACGGGTCGGGTTGGTGCTCGACGGCAGGACGTTCAGCTCGCCGCAGGCGCGGATGATGTCGGGCGCATGCCCGCCGCCCGCGCCTTCGGTGTGATAAGTGTGGATGGTGCGGCCACGAAACGCCGCCAGCGAGGTTTCGACGAACCCCGATTCGTTCAGCGTGTCGGTGTGGATTGCTACCTGAACGTCCATCGCATCGGCAACCGCGAGACAGTTGTCGATCGCTGCGGGCGTGGTGCCCCAGTCCTCATGCAGCTTGAGCCCCATCGCGCCGGCGGCAACTTGCTCCTGCAGCGGCTCGGGCTGGCTGGCGTTGCCCTTCCCAAGGAGGCCCAGGTTCATCGGAAACGCATCCGCCGCCTGCAGCATCCGGTGAATATGCCAGGGGCCCGGTGTACACGTGGTGGCCGCGGTGCCGGTCGCCGGCCCGGTACCCCCGCCGATCATCGTGGTTACCCCCGACATCAACGCTTCTTCGATCTGCTGCGGGCAGATCATATGGATATGGGAATCGATTCCGCCCGCGGTCGCAATCGACCCTTCGCCCGCAATGATCTCGGTACCCGCTCCGATCGCGATGTTGACGCCCGGCTGAATATCCGGATTGCCGGCCTTGCCGATCGCACTGATGCGTCCATCCTTGATGCCGATGTCGGCTTTCACGATACCCCAGTGGTCGACGATCAGTGCGTTGGTGATCACGGTATCCGCGACTTCCGCGGCCCGCCGCTGGCTTTGTCCCATGCCGTCGCGGATGACCTTGCCGCCGCCGAACTTCACCTCTTCGCCGTAGATGGTGAAGTCCTTTTCGACTTCGATCCAGAGCTCCGTATCCGCCAGCCGGACGCGATCGCCCGTGGTCGGTCCGAACATCTCGGCGTAGGCCGAGCGCGAGATCTTCGCTGTCGTCATAGCTTGCCCATGATCTTGCCGAGGAATCCGTAAACCGTACGCGCACCCGCGAGCTCGACGAGCGTCACCGTGCGCTCCTGCCCAGGCTCAAAGCGCACCGCAGTGCCGGCGGCGATGTGCAAACGATAGCCGCGCGCTTGCTCGCGATCGAACGCCAGCGCGGCGTTGGTTTCGTAGAAGTGATAGTGCGAGCCGACCTGAATCGGCCGATCACCGGTGTTGGCGACCTTGAGCGTGAGCGTCTTGCGTCCGGCGTTGAGCTCGATATCGCCGGGCAGGGTTTCAATTTCGCCTGGAATCATTTTTCTCCACCTAAATCTCAACGCTCTAAACCTCAACACAGAGACACAGAGAGCACAGAGGGGCACAGAGAAGTACAAAACAGAAATTTAAGAAGCCAACTCACGTAGCGCAATCATTACCGGTCTTTGCTCAGGTCTCCTCTGTGAAACTCTGTGTCCTCTGTGCCTCTGTGTTGAGGTTTAGTGCGGCTTAGCCGCCGTAGTCAAACAATCGGATGATGCACCGTCACCAGCTTCGTCCCATCCGGAAACGTCGCCTCCACCTGAATCTCAGGGATCATCTCCGGCACGCCTTCCATCACGTCGCCGCGCTTGAGCAACGTCGTCCCAAAGCTCATCAGCTCGGCCACACTGCGTCCGTCGCGGGCGCCTTCCAGGATCGCCGCGCTCAGGAATGCAACGGCTTCCGGATAATTGAGTTTCAGCCCACGCGCTTTGCGCCGCTCGGCCACCAGCGCTGCGGTGAAGATCAGCAGCTTATCTTTTTCTCTCGGCGTCAGTTCCATGTGAGTCGTGCAGACATTCGGGTTACGGGAATTACGGTCGGTTGGTTCGCGTCAAGTCTGCCAGATGCGCGGCGGGCAGGCCACCCGCCCCATAAGCGCAGGACGCACTACCGCCCACAACGCGGTGAAGTAGCGCCATGCCGCTTCGGTGGATTCGCCGACGAAGCGCGCCGCGAGCATCGACGGCAGACTGGTGACGCCGCAACGCGATGCTGCCGGCGTCACGACTTCGCGGCATCGATCGATCACATCGCGCTCGATCGCAATGCCGCCCGCGAGAAACAATCCCGTGACCGGCTGCCCGGCCAGGCCGGCTTGCGCGCGCAGCAATGAATCACCGCCGCGAATCACCGCACAGTCGCTCCATAGTCTGCCCGCCTCGCCTGCGATCTCCGTGCGACCCCGGAACACGCCGGTTGCGAAACGCTCGCCATGCGCCACGCGCCCAAGACAAACGATGTCCCAGCCGATATAGCGCGCGTTGGCTCCCAGGCGCACGCGATGCAACTGCTTCGCCTGCGCACCGTCGAACACGATACCCGGTTGCGGCAACCATTCCAGCATCGCGTTGCGCTGCACATGCATTTCGCAGCATTGCTCTGCCGTCGCGCCGGTCGAGCGATACCACTTGGCCGCACCCGGGGTGGTGATGACCGCATGCGCACCCGCCTCTGCGGTGACCTGCAGCTCGAGCCGATCGCCGCCGGCGATACCGCCCGGCGTATGCACCAGAATCGAATGACACACGCGCGGGCCTTCCGGGTAGAACGCCTTCTGCACCACGAGCGGTCCGGTATGCCGACGATGAGAAAGGACGGTGCGCTCCGCAGCGGGCGCCGTATAGCCCAGCTCGAGCCGCGCCTGCCAGCCGATCTG
>JBGQKF010000206.1:0-7648 GCA_041499435.1 Gammaproteobacteria bacterium | reverse complement strand
TATTCAGGGGCACCGCTGGAGCGCCCCGCGTTGATCACCGCAAAATCAGCTCGCGTGAGCGAACGCTATGTGAGGCAGGTGATGCCAGCGCGTTTCTCGCCCCGGATTTTGTGCTTACCCCGGGACCGTACTTCCGCTCTTGCCCTGTCGCAATTGGCCCGCCATGCTCGGCATAAGCGTGCGCTGGTTTCATGTCGGCCGCGGGTCTTTGCGAGGGGAAAGAATGCCAAGTCGCCCAATAACACACAATCACCTCGAGATGATGGGGCGCTGTTGATCCAGGTCAACTTACCAAGGTGGTCTGCGCACATACTGCCATACGAGCGAGGCGGATTGACTCCGGAGCGAAGGGGGATCGACTGCGAAACGGTGTAGCGGGGCGTCAATGCGTATGCCGCAGTGACTGGAAGATGGGGCGCGCAGATGAAGACTTGTGACTCAAATACGAAGGGCGTTCTCGACAGGCTCATTGCGTGTGTCGTGCGAGGCGCGCAGGTAGAACTTACCCTGCGCAATGGCAAAAAGATCAGCAGGTTTCGAGTGCAGGAGGTGATTGCTCCCCAATGGATGCAGATGAGGCGCGACGGGGGCGAAGCACGCGCACGCGGCATGGCGTGGCCGGATCACGGAACGCATCGTGATGAATACATTCAGGTGCGTGACATCGAATCTATCCGCGATGAACGGTTGGCTCATTTCGCGTCGCAGGAATTTTTCCAGCGGCATCCACTGCCTCCGGGGTGGGTACGATTGGCGAGATGTCCGGCGGCCCCCAACAAATAGCGATGGCCGTCAGAACTTAAGAAACCGTCCCTCGCCCGCGTGACTCACCTGTGCGCTCGTCAACCATGCAGCAGGACTGCCGGGCGGGAAGCACATGGGGACCATGATTCTCAGTATCTGCAGGCCCCCCGATATCCGTTAGACGGCCGAGCGTCGGAACACCACAGCCAGATCGGACCCGTACGCATCAGCTGGTGGGTCAGGTCAACGGCCTCGCACAGATCAATCTCGAAGACAAGCGCGCGACAGAAACGACCCTTGCTGCAATCGGCGCAGGTTAGAAAGGTAATTCGATGACGATCTTCAAACGCAAGACCTCCGCGCAAGCAGCTCAGGCAGCTCCACATGTGCATCCGGCCATTAGGGCGGCTGATGAGATTGGCGAACTCGCCGAACGCATCCAGGAGCTTGTAGGCGAGCTGGGCAAGGACTTCGCCAGGCTGGTGGACCTGGCTGAGCAGCTTCCCAAGTCATGCGGCGACCTGAAGGCGCAGACGCTGAACCGCCAACGTCTCGTGCACGCCTTGCAGCAGGAGCTGACCCGGGCGGGCGCAGCAGCCTTCACGGCTGCACGCAGCGAGCTACATGGCACGCCAAACTTCGACGAATTGGTAAGCAACGCAGCGCTCGGCGTTCATACCCGTGTTTCCAACCAAGACCAATCCAAATGATTTGCGATTCGCAAGCAGCGGACATTTTTCGCAAGCCCGGACCGGCAGAGGTATCCCACGCCAGTGGCGTGAACAGGTAGTGGCCGTCGTTGTCCGATACGAAGATCGCGTCTTCGGCGCAGTCCATCACCAAGCGCTGGTGGGCATCGCTGTCTGCGTCGGGGTGCGAGCCTGCGTCGCGCCCGGTCACGTCATGCAGGATGCAGTAGAGGAGCGGCCGATCTAGCAACTCGATCGAACCACTGTAGACCTCCAGGTCGCGCACTTCGCCATCCTCGCGCAGATGGCGGAATGAGAAGTGAGTCTTGTGCTCGCGGTTTGCCAGCGCGATCTGCGCGGCGGCTTGTTCCAGTGACATTGCGGGGGTATCCGGCGCTGAAGTGTGCTCGAATCGATCGGTTGTGTGGCCGTAGTAGGCGCGTGCCACCGAGTTTGAGTCGACTAACCTGCCGTCGGCCGGGTCGATCAGCAGCACGGCGATGTTCAGACGAGCGAAGAATGTCCCGTAGCGCTGCTCGGCCGCCCCTAGCACTTGCTGCAGCCGCTCTTCGTCGGCCGGGTCTGGAGCCTTTGTCATGACTATCGGGATAAGAGACAGCACGGACGCCTCTCACGGGCCGGTGATAGCACAGAGGTCAGTTTACGGCGTCTGCCTGCCCTTGAGTTGACGTTGGATCAAGCGCGTTTCCCGGCAGAGATCGTCGTGCCAGCTCGACGATTCCAATAGCTCTGTCGTCAGCGTCCAGCGTTTATGCGCTCCAGCACCTCTCCAAGCCGCTTGATCTCATCGCCGTACAGCGCCCAGTTGCCGTCGCGCTGAGCCTGCATCGCACGCTGGTAGTGCGTCTGCGCCTGTTTCACCAGGTCGGCGATGGGGAGCGCAGCGGGCGGCTTCGCCGCGTCAACGCCGGCCTTAACAGCGGTCTCGGCAGCAGGGCGGCGCGGGGTGGTCGTCGGAAATAGCTGCGCGAGCGCCGCATCGAGCGTCTCCTCCATCACGATGCTGTTCCGATACGCAACCACCACGCGCTTCAGCTCCGGGATGCGTCCGCCGGCCGCACGCAGGTACAGCGGGCGGATATAGACAAGCGATTCCTCGATTGGAATCACCAGCAATGTGCCTTGAATGACTTCGGAGCCTTGCTGATTCCACAGCGTGATCTGCGGCGCGATCACCTGGTCCTGATTGATGCGCGCGGCAACCTGCCGCGGGCCGTAGATGACCGTCTGCTTGGGAAGCTGGAACACCATAAGCTGCCCGTAGTTGTCGCCGTCGCTGCGCGCAACCATCCAGGCCGAGAGGTTGTCCTTCTGCCGCGGCGTGTACGGCAGCATCTGAATGAATTCGGGGCCCGATTCGCCCGGCAGCTTCATGACGGTGTAGTACGGCACCATCTGCTTCGCCTCCTTACCGAACTCGATCGAGGGGATTTCCCATTGATCCTCGCGGTTGTAGAAGGTCGCAGGATTGGTCATGTGAAAGGTAGCGAACATTGCAGTCTGAAGAGAGAAGATGCCCTGCGGATAACGCAAGCGCGTGCGCAAATCTTCGGGCATGGCGCTGAGCGGCTTCAACAGATCGGGAAACACACGCGCGAGTGTGGCTGCGATCGGGTCCTTGGTATCCACCAGGTGAAAACCGACAGTGCCGTGATATGCGTCGATGGTCACCTTGACCGAATTGCGGATGTAGTTGAGGCCGCCCCGGGTCGGTGTGGAGTACGGGTAGCGCGTGCTCGTCGTGTAGGCGTCCTGTATCCAGATCAGTCGGCCCTGGGAAATCGCCAGGTACGGATCGCCGTCATACGTCAGGAACGGCGCGATGCGCCGGACGCGTTCCGAGATGCGCCGGTACATCAGCACGCGGCTTTCGGGCAGCAGGCTGGGAGAGAACAGCGTGTCGGTCGATCCGAAGCGCAGCGCGAACATCGACCGGCGCAGCAGGCCGCCAAAAACAATGCCGCCGTTGCCTTGATAAGTGCCGAAGACATTAGCGTCGCCCTTCGGATAATCGAACTCTTGCGTGGCGGTCTTCACGAACACATGGTCGTTCGACAGCTCACCATAGTAGATAGCCGGCTGCGTAACTTTCAGATTAACCGATGAAGTGAGCGGCAGGTCTTTGATGAAGAGCACCGGCAGCCCTTCGCGTGTCACCTCGTTGACCGGACCGAGCGTGATGCCGTAGCCGTGTGTGAAGGTCAATCGCTCGTTGATCCAGGTGCGGCTCGGCAGGCTTGTGGAATTGAGCTCGCGCGCCGACAGCATGATCTGGCGATATTTACCATCGATCAAGTACCGGTCGTTGTCGGCCGAGACGAAGTCGTAATACGTGCGGATCTCCTGGATCTGACCGAAAGTGTCGAGCAGAGGCTGTGCGTTCCACAGCGGTACGTTGTCGAGGGTGGCGCCGTTGCGCTGTATATCCTCCCGCGTGAGCTGCGCCTCACCGGACAGCTGTCGCTCGATTACGCGGTCGAGCGCAAACCCGGCGCGCGTCCCGGCGATGTTGTGCGCGATGTACGGCGTCTCGCGCACCTGCTCATTGGGTCCGACAAAGAACCGCTGCAGAATGGCGCCGTACAGGCCACCAACGATGGCAACACCGACGTACAGACCGAGCGCGGTGAGGATCGGCCACAAGCGCGGTACCATGGTTTGATAAACGGCCAGCAGCGCGCCAACGCATGCAACAATCACGAGAAGCCACTGCACCGGCATGCGCGCGTAGACGTCGACGTACGATGCGCCGTGAACGATGCCCGACTGCGTCGTCAACAGCTCCGGAATGCCAAGCCAGGCGTCGAACCCGACCAATAGCAGAAGCGCCGCCGCGAGCCAGCTCAAATGGCGCCTCGCCGTCTGGCTGACCACCACTTGCCGAGAGGCAGAGCGCCTCAGGCCTTGTCCCGCGATGTGTGCACCCGCCACGCCGATAGCAGCCAGCAACACGGTCGTGAACAAGACGTGCTGAACCAACTGCAGTAGCGGAAGCTGGAACACGTAGAACGACACGTCGTGACCCAGTATCGGGTCGCTGGTGCCGAACGCAACGGCGTGACGCGCCATCAGCCAGATGTCCCAACTCGAGGAGGCGTACGCCGCGAGCAGGAATGCGGCGAGTGCCGCGGCAGCATAGAGCAGCGTCTTGATTCGCCGCGGAGCGACCGCGATGGTGTGCGGACCTTGTGGCGTCATGATGGTGAATTGGCGCCGTTTGAGAGCCGTCTGCGCCAGCCTGACGTTGCCGTAGAGCACGGCAAAGGCGAACACAAACACAATCAAGGCCAGCGTAGCTTGCGTAGTCAGCGTGCGCACGAAAACCTCTTCATAGCCGACTTCGCCGAACCACAGCCAATCGGTGTAGAGCATGACCAGGTTCGGCACCAGGAAAAGTGCGACGCCGATGGCGCCCAATATGATGACGATACGCAAGCTCAGTTTCGGCACGGATATCCTTGAATGTCGCGGGGCGCTGGTAGGCAGCTGCTAGAGCAACCGGCGTATAAGTTTGTCCGCCCTCGGCCGACGGGGTTCACAGGCAACCCAATCAACTCGAGGAAATGCAATCGTCCCGACTGGTCCTCCGGCATGCCTGCCTGGCCGATAGTAGTGATGTGCTACCCTCGGCCGGAGTCACAATCAATTTCGCCTCCCGGCCGCAGCTGCTGCGGACGCGCTTCTAGGCTATGTTGACATCAGCGCGCGAGATCGATCGCGGGATTCTGAAGCTGTGCTTTGCCTACGATTTCTTTGGATAGTCGAGCGCCACTTTTGCGGGCTTGACCTTGCCGATGTGTGACCACGACTTCGCATCGAACGTGAACTCGGCGGCGGCGCACGTCGGCATGTGGGTGATCTCACTTGAGAGGCGATGCGCGAGTTCGGTCAACTCGGGGTTGTGGCCAAACAGCATCACACGCTTCAGCTTGTCGCCAAGCTTGTGAATGACGTCGAGCAGGTCGTCCGTCTCGACGGCATACAGCCGATCATCCACCACGATATCCTTGCGCCTGTAATCGAGCTTCTTGGCGATGGTCTCCGCCGTCTCAAGCGCGCGCGTAGCCGGACTCGACAGGATCAAATCGGGCTTGACATCGCGCTTTGCCAATCGCTCACCCATCTTCGTCGCGTCGCGCTTGCCGCGATCGTGCAATGGCCGGTCTTTATCGGGCAACGCAGTGTCATCCCAACTCGACTTGGCGTGGCGAATGAGAAATAGCGTTTTCATGAGTATGCGAGGGATAATACTGCAATAGTGCAACACGGCGTCGATAGCATTCCGCAGACTGCCCCTACAGACAGGAGAGCTTTCATGAGCATGCCCAGCCACACCAAAATAGAGAACGTGCCGGTGGCCAGGAAAGGAGGATCATGACGTGAGCGTGCAGCTCAACCACACCATCGTCTGGTGCCGCGACAAGCAGAAGTCGGCGACATTCCTCACGGAACTTCTGGGCCTGCCTAGACCGACCCGATTCGGACCGTTCCTCGTCGTTGAGCTCAGCAACGGTGCCTCACTCGACTTCCACGAGAGCGACGGCGAGATTTCCTCTCAGCACTACGCCTTCCTAATAAGCGAAGACGACTTCGACCAAGTCTTCGCCCGCATCTGCGAGCGAGGACTCCAGCACTGGGCCGACCCCGGCAAGCACCGCGCCACCGAAATTAACCGCAACGACGGCGGCCGCGGGGTGTACTTCGAGGACCCCGACGGTCATCTCCTCGAGGTCATCACCCGTCCTTACGGCAGCGGCGGGTAGAGGAGTGAGATGCTTCCGTTTCTGCGGCGGCTCGCCTCCTGTCAATAGGAAACTGCTCCCCGCTCACCGGGCAGGCGACACATGAACGGCGGGTATTTATGGCTCGCAGTTCCGACCGATGGGTATCAAGCTGGGCGCGTCGGGTGTTTGCCTCTTGCTCTCAGGCGATGTGGCCAGGCTTATCAGCGCGGGAGCAGATCATCTGCAATGACGCATTCCGCAGGCCCTCCGTGTTGCCGGTAGCGGCTGCGCGCAATCCCTATCCGCAACAAGTCTAGATAACCCGCCAGTAGTTGCATCCCATCGCGCGACTTTCCTGCCTAGCCCAGCGCCCCAACTTCATCAAATTTGCTTTGCAGGGGAACGTGCGTCTTACGCCGTATAACAAGATCATCTCGATCGGACTTCGCGGGTCAACCGCAAGCATGTAGGCTCTTTGAGTTCTCGGTTCAAGTGAAGAACCGCCTCCATGTCGCCTTCGATTTCATCGGGGAGCAGCAGGTCAAAAACATCGCGGAGCTGGTGCAGGCGTACCGCGTGGTCGCTGAAGGTACGCCGGTTTCCGCATCTGGCCCACCTTATGCGCAACAGGCCGGATCCGGGATTTCTTCAATATAGCTTCCGAGCATGCGAATGCGTGACATTTGTCGACTGGCACGTTCTGACCCTCCTATCCTGAAGCGACTGTCGTAATGAGATCAGCGCATGTCGGAAGTGCAATTTGTCACGTTGTTGGTAAGCTTTCTGATCCCGCTTGTGTTCGCTGGGGGCGCTTTAATTCTTTCCGTGTTCGTTGAATAAAAGCACCAAGATCATCGGCTGATCTACCCACTTACTGCGGCATCAGCCTGCATCCCTGTTTTGCTCCTCGCCTATGCGCTGGGAGCCCAGCCAATAGGTGGAATCATCGGCGCGACGCTGATATGTCTAGCACTGTGGCGAGCGTATCGGTCCAAAAAGTCCTGTATAGGGTCCGACTGGGTGACTAGACTTCGTGCAACCCTCTGGCAGCAGACGCTGACACGTGAACATCGACTAATGCTCATCAAGAACGCTGAACCAAACTGTCCCACCAGGAGTCCTGGCCAACCCTGGCTCTCATTTACCGTACCTATTCATTGATCGTAAGCCGACATCTATACGGCATAGTCCGCCCGGGCTGGCGGGCTCAATATCTCACTTCCCTATACGCGAAAGTGGGTACTCGGCGCAGGAGACTGCCTATTCCTTCGACTTCAGTTTTGACTCGTTCTCCTCTATAAAGGAGCGAATGTCGGCCGTCATGTCGAAAAGGCGAATCCACTGCTCCTTGTAGAGTGTCACGGGGAAGCGGCCCAGCCCGTACACCGACACTCCCCCCTTCTCGCTCACTTTGATGAAGATGGGTTTGGAGCTGCGGTTCTTGAGCGCCTCGTTCTCTGCCTTCAGCCG
>JBGQKF010000205.1:0-7686 GCA_041499435.1 Gammaproteobacteria bacterium | reverse complement strand
ACGCGCAACCTAACTCTCCCCTCGTGGGAGAGAGCCGGGGAGAGGGGGCTCACTTCCTTCACTTCCTTCACGCATTCCCTCCTTCCCTCGCCTCCCAGCGTATACTAACGCCAACGCCTTCGCGTATCGAGACCAGCAATGACCGTCCAGGAACAGATCGCACCCACCCGCAACGCTCAGGACACGACGCCCGTGCGCCGTGCACGCTACCACCTCGCTGAGAATGGCTTCACCTTCGCGTGGCCCGCGGTACCCGTCCATCAGTTTCTCGCCGAGCGAGATCGCGCGATCGATCCGAGCACGCCCACCTCGACCATCGAGCTGGATATCTCGAAGACGCTCGGCACTGCATACCCAGCGACGACACCCACGATCCTCACGCGCTATGTGCGCATCCGTGCCGGCGAAGCGCTCCGCGGCACCTATGCTGCATCCGGCGAGGTCTACTACGTAATGAATGGCAGCGGCGAGAGTCGCAACCGAGCCGACATGATCGAGTGGCGCGCCGGCGACGTGTTCTGCTTTCCCGGCGGAGGTGAGACCTCGCATCGCGCCGGCGATCGCGACTGCCTGCTGTTCTGCGCGACCGACGAGCCGCTGCTGGCATTTGCACGCCTGCGCGCTCCCGCCCCAGCGCAAACAGTATTCGCAGCAACGCACTGGCCGGCGGCGGAGATCGACCGGCATTTCGAATCCGTATGGCAGCGTCCCGTCACGGACAACACGACCGGCCACTCTGTGCAGTTCATGACGGCAGGGCTCGCGCCGGCGCCGATTACGCTGCCGACGATCAACGTCGCCATCAACACCCTCGCACCCGGCTTCGATCAACGTCCACACCGTCACAACGGCGTGGCCGTTACACTGGCGATACACGGTGACGGCATCTACTCGATGATCGATGGCAAGCGCGTCGAGTGGTCGAACGGCGCTGCGCAGATCACGCCCGCGACGGCGTTGCACTCGCATCACAACCGCGGGGCAAGGCGCATGCGCTCGCTCGTCGTGCAGGACGAAGGGCTGCATTACTATACGCGCACCCCGGGATTCAGCTTCGAGTGAAGGGGAACGCCATCGCATCCGCACGCTCCAATCGAGTGCCTCGAGCGCGAACCAGAGCGATAGCGTAAGCGCGCTGGAATTGCGCTGAGCGTCGATCGCGCCAGGCGCGCATGGCAGCATCCGTACCCGCGCGGCAACGTCGCTGCGCATGCCGCCGTTGCAAGCATAGACCATGAACATCGCTCCCAGTTATTTCCTGCCACCCTTCGACGGGCCGTGGCGCATCGTTCACGTGGACGAGACGCCGCTGCATATTCGCATCGAGTGGCTGCAGGAAGACAGCCTGGCCACCGATTGGGAGATCTCGCTGTTGTCGGTGACGCAGGTGCGCACGCGGCAAGGACCTCCCGATCCAGATGAAGCGCTCGCCGCGGGGCTGCTTCCCGGACTCACCAACGGCGCGGCGATTGCGCAGATTCACGAGGAGACGGCGCAGCAGGCGATGTTCGTGTGTACGTGGTCGGGAGACTTCGCCAAGTCGGACCAGACGCTCGCCGTGCGCCTGTGCGTGGATGGGGATTTTTTGATCGGCATCGCCTGCCGCATGCGCCCGCAGATGGAGAGTGGTGCCGCGGCCGCGCTGTTGGAACGGCTGCGCGCCGCGCAGCGCAGCTACGATGCGCCGGAATGGGAACGGCTCGACCCCGACCGCGATGAGCGCTTCCAGCCGCAGCTCGAGCCGTACCTGCGCATGCTCGACGAAGCGATGGAGCACGACGATTACCTGCGGGCGCAAGATGCCATCGAAGCTGTCTGGCCCGCGCTTGCGCTTGCGCCGATGTCCGCCTTTGCGCTGCGGATTCACATTGCCGAAGGCTGGGCGCAGATGCGATCGGCATTCGCCGGCGTTGCAGCCGGTTGCGCGCGCGCCATCGACGTTTTGCGCAAGACGCTCGACAACATCGAGCCCGGCGCCCACCCTCAGCTGTATCGTGCAGCATCCACCTGGCTTGCCGAGGCGTATGCCAAGCGCGATCAGCCGGGCGATCTGCTGCACGCCATCGAAGCTTACCGAAGCGCGAGCCGCCTGGACGTTGCGCGAGTGCATCCGGCGCGGGTTGCGCGCCTGCATCTGCGCATGGGTGTGATTCATTATCATCTTGCCCGCGAGCTCAGCGCTCAGCAGACCGAGCGGCTGGCGCTGGCAATCCCCGAGCTCGAGCGCGCGGAAGACCTCTACGGTGCGGCAGACGACGTCGCCGGGCTGGCCGAAGCTGCGATCGCGAAAGCCGATGCGGTGCGCCTGCTCGGGCGTGCGAGCCGCATGCATGATGCCGATGAGCTCTATGGCATCGCCTGGAATATTTTGCAGCAGCCGAGCGCCCGGGATGCGCTCGGGGGAGAGCGCTACGACACAATGCTCGAGCACGTGCGCACTTCGATGCGCGCGGGTGATGCGCGACAGCTCGATGCACGCGTGCGCTCGCCTGACGCCAGGCTTGCCGAGCTCGAGCGCAACGGACTCGTGCGGCGTCAGCGCACGCACAATTCGGAAGAGCGATAGTGCGCATCCGCCGAAATCTTTTTGCCGACGATGGGGCGACTGCTCGAGCAGCGCGATGACCGATAAGCGCATCGTCTGGATGCTCGTGGCGATGAGCGCAGCCACTTTTGTGGTCACCGCCTCGGGCTCGGCCACAGCGCCCTTCATGCCCGCCATCGCCGCCGATCTATCCATCGACATCCCGGCTGTCGCACATCTGTTTTCAGTGCAGGCACTGACCTGGGGCACCTCCGCACTGCTGTTCGGCATGTTCTCGCACCGGATCGCGCGAAGAACCACGCTGATGGCGAGCGTGGTGTTGATGGGCGTGATCCGCATGCTGTTCGCGCTTTCGCCGAATTACGCGGCTGCGTTCACCTGGCAGCTGCTATCGGGTTTCTGTGGCGGCGCATTCATGGGTGTGGTGTTCGCCGCCGTCTCCGAGCACATTCCGGCGGGCGCACGTGGACGTGCTCTGAGCTGGGTGATCACCGGTCAGTCCCTGTCGCTGGTGATCGGCGTGCCGATCGTGACATTGCTCGGTATGCTGGGCGGCTGGCGCTATGCACTCGGCATCCACGGCGCGTTTACCGTGCTGATTGCGTTCGCGATACGTGCCGCCACGCCGGCCGATGTGGTGCATCCGCCGCATGTACAGCGGGCCAGGGCTCCGCTTTCCAGCCTGCTCCAGTTCCGCCTCCTCGCGCTCATGGGGGCCGGCACGACCGAGCGGGTCTGCTTTGCCACGCTGGCCGTGTATCTGCCAACGCTTCTGCAGCGAGCGTACGGCATCGCGCTGTCGCAGCTTGCGGCTGCGCTGTCATTGGTCGCGCTTGGTAATCTGGTGGGGAACATCCTGGGCGGGCGCATCGCAGATCGCACGCGCTCGCGGCGTGCGGTGTTCGCGGTCACGCTATCGTTGACCGCTGTGCTCGCCATTCCGACTCTGATGTGGCAGCCGGGGCTGGCGCTGTCTGTCGCGCTCGGATTCGTCTACTCGCTTGTGAACGCAACGGGCCGGCCGTCACTGATGGCCGTTCTGTCGGATATGCCGAGTGAGTTGCGCGGCGCTCTGTTCGGTCTCAACATCACCATGGCCAGCATGGGCTGGCTGCTCGCCGGCTCGGCCGGGGCGGCGCTGCTTGCGGCCGGCGGCTTCTCTGCGCTGGGCATCTTCTGTGCGCTCACTGCGGCAATTGGCGCGACCCTTGCAGTGGCGAGCAGGACACGGGCAAAGGCTGTCGTGCACGCGATCGATGAGCGGCACGGCGCGAGCGGGCGCAAAGCGTCGTAGCGCTTTGTCAAGACCTCAGCGGATAAATTGTCGGGCAAGAAAGCATCGCCGCGGTCGTTAATAGGTGTCGTGCACCACTGAAGGGGGAACCAGCATGCACGCCCGATTCGTCCGTTACGCCGTTGCGTCCACGCTCTGGCTCATCGCAGCACTCGCCTTCGCCGAGCCGACCACGATCCGCACCTTTACCATTCCCGAGCACGGCAGCCTGCAGTTGAGCGCGCCGCAATCGTGGCCCGTCGAGACGCGCTCGGCGCCCAATCACCCATTGCCGACTATCGCATTCGGCCCCGGTGAGGGCGCTACGTATCAAGTGCTGGTCACGCCCCTACCGCCGGCGCACAAGGGTCAGCCGCCGCTCGCGGCCGGCGCCTTGAAAAAGATGGTGGAGCATGCCGCTGATGACGCGAGGGCGCAGTCGATGGAGAAGTCGCTCGCCGTCAAGGAGTTCAAGAGCGGAGCGCACGTGGGCTATTACTTCTCGGCGACCGACCGCGCACCCGGGCCCGACGAGTTCAAGTACATGACGCAGGGCATGTTCGGGTTGGGCGATATGCTGATCACATTCACCATTCTCACCAACGACGGCTACGAGAGCGTGGTGCCCGCCGCCTTGACCATGATCCGGAATGCGGTGGAGTTGAAGGATTTATAGGGTGAGAAAAGTGAAAAGGTGAACAAGTGAAAAGGTGAACAAGTGAAAAGGTGAACAAGTGAAGAACTCGCGATAGCAATAGCCTTCACCTCTTCACCTCCTTCACTTCCTATCACGGCACCAGCACGCTCAACGCCTGCGCTTGAATTGTGATGTCGATGCGCGTCGGGGCCATGGGCGTCTGCGCACTTTCATCGGGCCAGATGTCGTCGTCGATCTGCAGATGAAAACCGGTCCACTCCAGGATGAGATGCCGCCCGCGACGGGTCGGCAACGCCGCGCGGAGCGTCTCGCCGTTCTGCCAGCTCGACAGGTAGTCGCGTAACAGATTACGCTCGGCCTCGCTCACCATGACCAAATCGAGACAGCCATCGCCTCAACCGTGGGTGAGCCGGGTGCTCGAGCTGCTGCTCCCGGCGGTCGAACTGCCACTGGTCAATGTCAACCTGCCGGCGACGAGGCCGCGAGGCGTTCTGTGGACGCGGCAATCCATGAGGCACCATGACGGCAAAGTCGTTCCCGGCAAGGATCCTATGGGCCGCACGCATTACTGGTTCACCGTCGTTCCGTTGGAGAGCGCCGAAGAGGGCACCGACCGTTGGGCCATCGAGCGCGGCTACGTCGCGATGACGCCGCTGCGCCTCGATCTTACCGACGGGGCACGGCTTGCCGGCGCGCAACTCAGCCTTCCCGTCGACCGGATTTCGTTCGGGTAAAGCGCGCAGCGGCACTGCCAATCCTTCGTCCCCTCCCCTGCGAAGCGGGGGAGGGTGAGGGAGGGGGCAAGTCGCCGTCGCCAGCACCAGTATCATCCACACCGGGTTCAGCAACACAGTGACTCGATCTCCGCCGTGGATCGCCGGATCTGACGACGGCAGACGCGCCGCCAGATTATCCGGTATCGTCACGCATTCGTGGGCACATCGCGCGCGCACGCTTCCACTCGTTACCTTCGCCCCAATGGCACTTACAAATACAGTGCTTGCCGATCGTCAGCATCTTTGGGCATTTGTCGTCGGCTGCCTGGCCGTCACTGCGGGTGTGATCCTGCACCTGCCCATGTTCTGGATGGGCCGCAGCAACGGCTTCCAATTGGCGGACATGCCGATGGATGCCGGAATGATCTGGGGCATGGTGCTGATCGTCGTCGGGATCGGCGTTGCCGGTTATGGTCTTCTGCCGCAGGGGCGAACAGCTTCTCCACAAGCTGACCTGCCGTTGAGCGTCTCAGCGCCCGAGGACGCTGCGCTCGGCTGGGCACACTGGCGCTTGATGGTGGTGCTGACGGTCGCACTGGTGATCGACGTAATGAAGCCGGCGAGCCTCGGCTTCGTGCTGCCGGGGATGATTTCCGAGTACGGCGTGTCCCAGGCTACGGTTGCCTGGCTTCCATTCGCTGCACTTTGCGGGACGGTGGTCGGTTCGGTTGTCTGGGGTGCCTTGGCCGACGTCTTCGGTCGGCGCGCCTCGATCTTGCTGTCGGCTGTGATGTTCGTCGGCACCGCCATTTGCGGCGCGATGCCGTCTTTGTGGTGGAACGTGGGCATGTGTTTCCTGATGGGCGCCGCCGCCGGCGGGATGCTGCCGGTCACCTACGCACTGCTCGCCGAAACGATGCCTTCCAAGCACCGCGGCTGGGCGCTGGTGTTGGTGGGCGGGTTGGGTGCGGTGGGTGGCTATGGGGCGGCCAGCGGATTCTCGGCGTGGCTCCAGCCCATCTTCGGCTGGCGCGTCATGTGGCTCCTCAACCTGCCCACCGGACTGATTCTGATCGCGCTGATCGCTCTGATCCCCGAGTCGGCCAAGTTTCTGCTGTCGGTCGGGAGAACCGAAGCCGCACAGGCAGCGCTTGCCAAGTTCGGCTGCGTCGTGCGCGCCGCGGCAGCCGAAGATATGCCGAGGCCGGCTGGCCGCAATTCCATCGGCATAGCCTCATCCTTCCATATGGCCGCGAGAACCTGGGCGCTGAGCGTCACCGCGGTGGCATGGGGGCTGATCAACTTTGGGCTCCTGCTCTGGATGCCGGCCCATCTGGTGGCGAAGGGTTACAGCATGGCCGTGTCGAGCGAGCTGCTCGCCGCCTCGGCCCTGATCGCGGTTCCGACTGTATTCGTAGCCGCATTTCTCTACAGCCGCTGGAGCAGCAAGGGCGCGCTGATCGGGTCCATCGTGCTGACAGCGCTGGGCTTGCTCGGTGTGCTGCATCTGGAGCTCGCGTCGGCGGCAACAGCCAGTCCAGTGTTGCCCGTTGCGGTGCTGATTGTCGGCATCAACGGCATCATCGCCATGCTGCTGCCGTACGCTGCGGAGAGTTACCCGCTGGCTATTCGCGGCCGTGCGACCGGCTGGGTTGCGGCCTGCACCAAGGGCGGTGGTCTGATCGCGCAGTTGCTGAGCCTGTTGGGGCTGGTGCCGGCACTGGGCATTGCGTCGTTAGTGATCCTGGGGCCGGTATTGCTCTCGCTTGGACTCGTGGTGCGCTATTGCGTCGAAACGCGGGGCCGGGACTTGCGCGATCTCGAGGGTGATTCGACGTTGCATCGCGCTCCGCAGGGAAGAATCTGATTGGCGCAAAGCAGGTCCGGTTCCTCAGTGCGCAAAAAACCCGCGCCCGAAGGGGGCGCCGGTTGTTATGCCAATCAGATCCTCTTACCAGGTCGCTACTGGATTGCCGGGCGAGCCGGTGGCGCCCACCAGCTTGAGCGGCGCATGCAATCAGCAGGCGCATTGGGAGCGATCTCGCGCAGCAATCAAGTCAATCTGGAAAGGGTGGCAATGCGAAATAAAGTGGCGGTCATGTTGTTTTCATGCGCCGTGGGAGCGGTGTCAGGGGCGCAGGCGCAAGACGAAAACAGCCCCGAAGCGCAGGCGGTGGTCAAGCAGGGGGAAGTGGCGCATCTGAATCACGATTCGATCGGCGAGTACGGAGACGCGAGGCGCTTCGATGTGAGCATTGCGTGGAACGACGCCGAGGGCAAGCGCCCGGCCGATCACCAGTCGCGCATCGTGCGTTATGTCGCCAACTGCAAGGAAGGTACCCTGACGGTTGCTGCGGTCGGTGTTTTCGATCGTGACGGGATGTTGGTGAAGCGCATGATGTTGCCGCCGGGAGCCGTGGATCCGACGAAGCCGGAAACCGGATCACCGGAGGCCAGGTGGCTCAAGGATGTTTGTGTGAATTGAGCTCATCGT
>JBGQKF010000204.1:0-7691 GCA_041499435.1 Gammaproteobacteria bacterium | reverse complement strand
TCGGCGGGAAACAGCGTGATGCCGGCACTCGCGGTCACGAAGATCTCGCGTCCTTCGAGCGCGAAGGGCTGCTCCAGCATGCGCATCAGCTTCTGCACGGCGGCGCCGGCGTCCTCACCATGCGCGAGGTCGCTCAGAATTACGGCAAATTCGTCGCCGCCCAAGCGGCACACCGTGTCGTCGGCGCGTAGACACTCTTTCAGCCGCTGCGCGACCTGCTTCAGCAGGATGTCTCCGGCCGCGTGTCCCAGCGTGTCGTTCACCATCTTGAAGTGATCGAGATCAGCGAACACCACCGCCGCAGCCCGGTCGCCGCGACGGCAATGCGCCAAAGCCTGCTGCAATCGATCGTAGAACAACGGGCGGTTCGGTAAACCGGTCAGGTTGTCGTAGTGGGCGAGAAACACCAGGCGTTCTTCGGCCGCCTTGCGCGCGGTGATGTCCTCGGCGATACCGGTGATCAGCGTAAGCTCGCCCGCTTCGTCGAACATCGGAAAGGCGCGGTCATGCACCCAACGTACGCTGCCGTCCGGGTGGACGATGCGATACTCCTGATCTAAATGTCCGGCATTTCCGCCGAGCAGCGTGGCCTCGACGCGATCGCGATCCTCTTCGTGCACCGCGTCCAGCCAATCGCCCTGATTCTCCAGGAGGCGTTGCACGCTGCGGCCCCACACGCGCTCGTAGGCCGGGCTCACGTAAGTGACACGCTTGTGCGACGGCTCGGTGATCCAGAATACCTCCGGGATGTTGGATGCGAGCTGGCGAAAGCGCTGTTCGCTCTTCGCCAATGCACGCTCTGCCGCCACGCGCTCCTGCTCGCGCTGCATGTTGGTCAGTGCGAAGGAGATGTTCTCGGCCATCTCGTACAACAGTGCCACCAGCTCGTCGGTAAAGAAATCGATCTCGGTGCCGTACAGGTGGATCAAGCCAATCGGGCGTCCATCGCGCTTCAAGGGGAACGTGGCCATGGACTTGACTCCCGCGGCACGCGCCGGCACTGCCCAAGGCGCCACGCGCGGCTCGGCAAGGTAGTCGTTGACCACGTAGTGCCGGCCCTCGCGCAACGCAGCGGCGCCGAAGCCGCGGCCTTCGGCAACCGCGGGATCGATGGAAATCCGGAAGTCCGGATAGCCCTCGCTCGCCGGCCCTTGCAGAGCGACGGTGTGCACCCACCCTGTGGCCTCATCGAGCAGTCCGATCCACACCAGGCAGAAATGCCCGTACTGCACGGCCACGCGGCAGACTTCATCGAACAATGACTCCGGCTCACGGATGTGAACGATGGCCCGGTTGGTCTGCGACAAAGCGGCATACAGATCCTTATGCCGGATGATTTCCTGCTCTGCACGCTTCTGCTGCGTGACGTCGCGTCCGACGCCGCGATAGCCCCGGAAGATGCCGGTCTCATCGAACACCGGCTCGCCGCTGATGCAGATCCAACGCGCGTTGCCGTCGCTGCCGGTGCGCCGATAGATGAAGTCGAGAAACGGCTGGCGGGCCTCGCACAGCGCTCGATGAGCGTCCCAGTCGGCGGACTGCAGGTCTACGCCGGCATGCTCCCAGCGTCGGACCCCCAGGCTGGTTGCTGCAGCGTGCCCTGATCTATCGGCTTCGGCGGAGATGAAAGTGAAGCGCAAGGTCTCGTCCTGCTCCCAGTACCAGTCGACCGATAGCTCGATCAAGCTGCGGAAGCGCGATTCGCTCCGGCGCAATTGTTCCTCGGTGGCGCGGCGTTCGGTGACATCGGTGAGCAGCAGGACCACGAACCGGCTGTCATCGGGACAGATCAAAGGGCACTTGCGTACCCGCATCCAACGGATCGTCTGCTTGACCGCGTAGGCGCGTTCGTACTCGACCACGCTGCCGCGCTCCAGCGCTTCGGCATCCGAGGCTTGATAAAACGCTGCATCGTCGGGTGCGAAGAAGTCGAAGTCGGTCTTGCCCAGCACCTCGGCGATGCTGCGCTGGAAGAACGCTGCGAAAGCGGGATTGGCGGAGACATAGCGGTGACGGTCGTCCTTGACCAGCACCGGGCTGGGGATGGCATTGATCAGGGCGTCGAGAAACAGCTTGGCCTGCTCGAGGCTAAGCTCGGCGTGCTTCTGCGTCGTGACTTCGCGTCCAACGCCGCGGTAGCCGCGGAACACCATAGCCTGGTCGAAGATGGGCTGGCCGCTGAGCGAGATCCACTGCTCCTTGCCTGCTGCATCGATGCGGCGATAGGTGAAGTCTCGAAACGATGAGCGATCTTCGCAAATGGCACGCAGCGCGGCGAAGTCCGCGGAGTGCAGATCGATTTCGGGCAACTCCCAGAGCGGTCTGCCGACGCTCGACTGCGCGCCATGGCCGCAGTGCGCGACATCGCGCGAAAAGAAACTGAACCGGAGCGCTTCATCCTGCTCCCAGTACCAGTCGGAGGAGAGCTCGGTCAGGTCGCGGAAGCGTGCTTCGCTGTCGCGCAATGTCTGCTGCTGTTTCACGAGGGAGGCAGCCATTTCATCGACCGCGCGTCCGAGCTCGCCCAGCTCGCCGCGCTGCTGGATGCCGGTGCGAAACCCCAGCTCGCCGGATGCGATCCTGCGCGTAGCGTGCAGCAGCCGCTGAACGGGGCGCAGGATGAATACCCGGCTCGCGCCCCAGGCGAGCACGAGTGTCAAAGCGGTGACCGATAGGAGCGTAATCAGGCTGAACAGAAGGTAGCGATTCGCCGGGCTCACCGCGACTGCGTGTGGGACGCCGACTGCGACCAGCACGCTGTGCGCTTGATCCGGGCCCGTCCAGGCAAAGCCGTAAAGCCGCTGCAGGTGGTCGAAGTCTTCGGTTTGCAACGAACCCGAGCTGCGTGCGGCTGCCTCGTGGAAGAGGCCGGTGTGTGCGATATCGCGACCTTGCCAGCCTTCGCTTTCCGGGAAGCGGCGCAGTACCCTGCCGTCATGATCCACGATGAGATAGGTGGCGCCCTCGGGCATGTCCATTTCTCGACCGAGCGCTCCGAAGGCCGAGGCTCGCAGGGAGGCGAATGCGACGCCGGTAACCCGCTCGCCAGCCATGATTGGGCTCGCGTAGACGATCGACGCGAGCCCGGTTACGCGCCCGATCTGGTATCCGCCCAAGGCGGGCTCACGCGTTTCGATAGCGTGACGCATGTACTCACGATCTGCCAGGTTGTACTTGGCGCGGATCGGCGCGGAGCTGCACCAGATCGTGCCGTCCACATCGACTACGCCGAAGTTGGTGTATTGCGGGTAACCCTGCAGGAGCTCACGTGCGAATGCTTTGCATTCCGCTGCAGCGTGATGCACGGCCGGGGGGAAGAAGGTGAGGGCGATGGTGAGCTGCCGGGCGCCTTCGATGAGCGCTCCTTCCTTGGCTGCTGCGAGCCGAGCCAGCCGGGTAGTGTCCTGGTAAGTCTTGGCGATTGCGCGTTCACGCTCGGAAACGGCGAGATAGGCGAGCAGGCACAACGCAGGGAGCGCCCCGAGCAGAATAAGCAGAGCGATGCGGCCGCGTAATCCCCCATGAAACGATGGCTTCATCGCTTGCGGGCTCATTCGACTGGTACGGGTAACTGTAAGGCTTTGCGGTTAGTTTTGAAATCGTTCTTGTTAGTCTTGGTCTTCTGCCGTGATCGGTCGGTGCAAATTGTTTGCCAGCTCAGGGCAAGGCTTGGTGGGCCGGCTGTTGGTGGCGGCTGAACGCGGTGTTTGGCTGATTTGCAATGAGAAACTCGAACGAATCAATAGCCTGCTGATGCCGGCGGTCTGCCGGAGCCATGCCCGGGCGTGGCGGGGACGGAGAAAGGGATGGCGGGATTGCTCATTCGCGTCATCCCGTGCCGATCGCGCGAGGCATCAGCTGCCACTTGTGGGTGGCCGCGCCAGTTTCGCGGTTGAATCGGGGAACCTAATGATGTTTGCGGCGGTCTGGGCGCGAGCGGCGCTCGGTGGCCAGCTGATTGCTGCCTTCGGCGTGCCGGAGCATCGCGACCGCATGAGCGGCTTCATCTGACACGATGCTGCGAATCTCTTCCTCCGAGAAGGTCTCCGACCGGGCCGCTTCACGCAATGCCACGGCCTTGATCGCATACTGGAGCGACACCGCCTTGACAGTGTCCTGCGCCGCGACCGCCTTAACAGCGTCCTGCAGTGTAACGACGTTGACCGCCTCGTATAGCAGGCTCGCCGCCACCGCGTCGTTGCTGGACGTGTACTGCGTGGCGCCATCGGTCATGGCGTCATGCATGACGGCCTGGATCGTGCCTGCTGCATGTGCGGTCTCCCGCAGGAACGCCAGGCACGCAACCACATCCGGGCGCGAGAGCATCGCAGCGGCTGATTTGATGGTCTCGAGTGCCTCAGCGAACTTGACCTGGTCATCCCAGTGCATGCTGGAAAGTACGCTCATGAGGCTCTTGGTGGTTGCCATGGTGGTTCTCCGGCCGGTAACGGCATGACGTAGAACTTGTCATGCATGGCGCGCAGCTTACACCGATTTCGCACCCTCGGCCCCTGACGCAAAACGACGACATCGGCTGCTGTTGAGCCACTTGCAGCCGAGATCCAAGGTGCCCGGTGCCCGCGCGGGGAAGACTTTGAGCAAACGCATGGAACCATGCAGCGGCAGCCAACAAGCTGGGCTGGAAGACGGGGCTGCGTGCGGCGTTGGCGCACGGCGGGCCGGCTCGCGGTCGTCCATTCCAAGGTCCGGCGGCATGCCAGTCATTCTGCTCCTGCATGAACCGACAATGAAGTGTTTTCTACATAACAAGAACGTCCAAAACTTGCGCAAGACCGTTCAAGAACAGACGCCCCGGGAAGCCTACACTTCTCACCATCGCGTCGAGTTGACGCAGCTGGAACGGCACAAGAGGTATCGAGCCATGAGCACCAAAATCCTGCACAGCCTTGCCATCGCAGCGTTACTGGCTTTCGGCGCCGCGCATGCGGAGAACACGATTCAAGTGGTCAACGAGCACGGCACGTCGGTTGCCCAGTTCAAGATCGGCGATTCGCGGTGTGTGCTGAAGGACGATCAGATTCGTTGTACGCCGGTAAACCGCTGACTTCAAGCTCGCAGGCATTCCTCCTCCTCTCTACTTGAGAGCTTCGGCCCGCCACCCCGGCGGGCCTTTTTCTTTGCGGTGTGAATTTCGCACATCCCGCCCGGTAATCCGTCAATGAGCCAAACCGGCCCTCCGCCGTACATTGTTGTCAACACGACACGCATTGCGGAGGAGGCAAAAAAATGACAACCACCAAACTGCTCAAGAGCTGGCTTTTCGCGACTCTGCTCGCCTCCGTCACCGCTCACGCCGCCGACCAGAGCATCGTGATTGCCCTGGAAGAAGGTAAACAGGTCGCCTCTTTCAAGGTGGGTGACTCGCACTGTGTCCTGAAAGACGACCAGATCCGCTGCACGCCGGTTGGCAAGTAAGCAAGAGCGCCGAGCGTAACCCGAACCGATCTCTTCCCCTCTCCTCTTTCCAGAGGACTTGAGCCCGCCCAAACCGGCGGGCTTTTTTTTGAGCTGGCGTCTACGGTGCGACCCTGGACCGGTGGCGTTGCGCAAAGCTCTGCTAATCTCGCGGCTTCCCACACCAATCCGCTGCGGGCGTATTTCAGTCTTGCTTCGTGTACATACTTTTCCGTTTCGAGCTGCCGTGATCGGGGGCGGGCCGGCTGGGTTGATGGCGGCCGAGACGCTCGCCGACGCGGGCGTGCAGGTGGACGTCTATGACGGCATGCCCTCGCTCGCGCGCAAGTTCCTGCTCGCGGGCAAGGGCGGACTCAACCTCACGCATTCGGAGCCGCATGCGCGTTTTATTTCGCGTTACGGAGTGCGTGCGGCGCGCATGGCCCAGCTACTCGACGAGTTTGGCCCGCAGGCGCTGCGGCGCTGGGTGCATGAACTAGGCATTGAAACCTTCGTCGGGACATCCGGACGCGTATTTCCGGCGCAGATGAAAGCTGCACCGTTGCTCCGAGCATGGCTTCACCGGCTGCGCCAGGCGGGTGTGAGATTCCACGTGCGTCATCGCTGGTGCGGGTGGGACGAAGTGGGTGGCCTGCGCTTCTCAAACCCGGATGGAATGCGGACGGTACCTGCGAATGCGCTCGTGCTCGCGCTTGGCGGAGGCAGCTGGGGCAAGCTTGGTTCCGACGCTGCCTGGGTGCAAGTCCTCGAGGAACGGGGCGTCGCCATTGCGCCGCTGCAGCCGGCCAACTGCGGCTTCAACGTGGCATGGAGCGCGCACTTTCGCGAGCGCTTCGCGGGGCATCCGGTGAAATCGGTAGCCGCCGCGCTTGTGGATGGTGAAGGGCCTCGCGACTGGATGCGCGGAGAATTCGTGGTCACCGAGTATGGGGTTGAAGGCGGGCTGGTCTATGCGCTTTCCGCTCGACTGCGTGATCGGATCATGCGCGAGGGCCATGCTGTGCTGAGTATCGACCTCGCACCCGAGCGCAGCCTCGAGGCGCTTGCGCAGACTCTGCGCAGACCGCGCGGGTCGCTATCGCTCCCCAACTACCTGCGGAGCAGAGCAAATATTCAAGGCGTCAAGGCTGGATTGCTGCGTGAATGGGTATCGGCAGCAGAATTCAACAAGCCCGCGTCGCTGGCTGCAGCGATCAAAGCGCTCCCGATCCGCTTGCTCGCGCCGCGCCCGCTCGATGAAGCGATCAGCACCGCTGGCGGCGTCTCGTTCGAAGCCCTGGACGAGCGGCTGATGATCCGCCACATGCCCGGCGTGTTCTGCGCTGGAGAGATGCTCGACTGGGAAGCGCCGACCGGCGGATATCTGCTGACCGCCTGCTTCGCAAGCGGCTACGCAGCGGGCCTCGGCGCAAAGGCATGGCTCAGCGAGCAGGCGGTCGCAGAGCCCACGTGAGCTGCCGCACGTGGGTTTGCACCTCCATTCGCTACGAGTTGACATGTTTGCGAGATGCAAACATTCCTCGAGGTTGGATGGACGAGCGGCGAAGTGAGTTCACCCCGCCCGACGACACCGCAAGAGCGGTCAGCTCTGAGGCAAGATTGAACGCTGCTCGCCTCGCGCCCGCATCGGCGCAGTCTTGCGAGGCCGACGCAGATTCCAGACTTCCGTCAGCATCGAGAGCAGTGCGCGTATGGCAGGATCGCCTTCTCGTTCGCGGGAGTAGATGAACTGCAAGGTTGTGGAAAGGCGAACGTCCTTCCAGAGACAGATCTCACCGGTCCGCACCTTTTCCAACGCGAGATCTTCGCGCATCAACGCCATGCCCACCCCGGACATCACCAGCGAGCTCCCCACGAATTCATCGTCGGCTTCGACGACTTTGGTGGGCTCGATGCCGTGCTCGCGAAACAGGGTACTGGCTAGTTGATGGTGCGTGCTGATCGGCGGGGTCATGATCCAGGGTTCGCCTGCGATTTCGCTCCAGCCCGCCGTGTCTACACGCGCTTGCCACGCCGCGGGTGCCACGATGCGGTAAGTGATCTCACGCAGCTTGATGCCGGCAACGCTGGGATGCGTCAGCTCTCCGTAGTAGAAGCTCGCGTCCAGCGTCCCGTCACGCACCTTCTCGAACGCGGCGCCCGAAACCTCGTGATGGAGTTGGATCTCGATCAGCGGATAACGCTCCACCGCGGCGCTCAGGAGTTCGCCAACGCGAATGAACTGCGGATCGGAAAGCGTGCCGAGCCTGACCACG
>JBGQKF010000203.1:0-7726 GCA_041499435.1 Gammaproteobacteria bacterium | reverse complement strand
GCGATCATTGATGAGCCCCATGCGTCGCGACATCCTTGCGGCCAGCACGCTGCCTGCCGCCACGGCTTCGCCATGCAGCCAAGTCCCGAATCCCAGGCCGGCCTCGATCGCATGACCGAAGGTATGACCTAGATTGAGCAAAGCGCGCACGTCGGCTTCGCGTTCGTCTTCGCTGACGATTTGCGCCTTCAGCTCGCAGGACCGGCGCACCGCATATGCCAGAGCCTGCGCATCGCGCGCCACCAGCTTGTCCATATTGTTTTCCAGCCAGCTCATGAAGGCCGCGTCGCGAATCAACCCGTACTTGATGACCTCCGCCAGGCCCGCGGCGAGCTCGCGATCGGGGAGCGATTGCAGCGTGTCGATATCGGCGAGCACCAGCCGCGGCTGGTGAAACGCGCCGATCATGTTCTTGCCCAGCGGGTGATTGATACCGGTCTTGCCGCCCACCGAAGAGTCCACCTGGGCGAGCAGTGTGGTCGGCAGCTGGATGAACGGGACACCGCGCAGATACACGGCAGCCGCGAAACCTGTGACGTCGCCGATGACGCCCCCGCCCAGCGCAATCAAGGTGGTCTTGCGCTCGCAGCGTTGCTCGAGCAGACGATCGAACACGACATTGAGCGTCTCCCAGGTCTTGTGACTCTCTCCATCGGGCAGTATCACCGGCACAACCGCAACGCCGGCCTCCTGCAACGCGTTCGACAATGACTCTAGATAAAGCTCACCCACTACCGGATTGGTTACGACGGCCACACGCGGTTGCGCGAGGTGCGCGACGATGAGCTCCGCACGAGCGATCAGGCCTGTGCCGATATGGATCGGATAGCTACGCTCGGCGAGCGCTACAGTGAGCGTCAGCATGCCGGCGGTTTCTGCGCGGACACCACCATCGCGGCGAGTCGCTGCTCGAGTTTGTTGACCAGGCTCTTCAGGCTCTGGGTGCCGGTTTCCATGATGATGTCGGCGACTTCGCGGTACAGAGGATCGCGCAAGGCATGCAGCTCGCACAGGCGCGCATATGGGTCGGCGGTCTGCAGCAATGGCCGGTTGCGATCATGGCGGGTGCGATTCCAGAGCTCAGTCACGTCCGCGCGCAGATAAACGACGGTACCGCGCTGGCTTAGGATCTCACGGTTGCGGGCGCTCAGCACAGCACCGCCTCCGGTCGCAACGACCACGTCTGCGGCCGCAGTCAATTCCTCGAGCACCGCGGTCTCGCGGGCGCGAAAACCAGCTTCGCCTTCGAGCTCGAAGATCACGGGGATGCGCACCCCGGTGCGCTCTTCGATCACGTGATCGGAGTCGTAGAACACCTTGCCGAGCTTGCGTGCCAGCGCTTTGCCGACCGAAGTCTTGCCCGCGCCCATCATCCCGACGAGAAACACGTTAGCGGGGTGTGATGCGGCGCCGGCACGATCGTGCCCTTCCTCCATGTCGGCATGCCCGGGTTGCATGCTGCAATTTTAGCCCGCATTTGCGGCACGAGTGAAAATTGCGGCTGGCGAAAACGCGGACGCCCGGTGAAGCCTGCTCCTGTATCACCAGGGGCTGAAAACGACTGCGCCGCGGAAAGCCGCGGCGCAGTGCCTAGCGAATGCGCAGACTGGTCACCGCGTGCTGAGCGTATCGCGCAGGATGCGCGGCGTAATGAAGATCAGCAGCTCGTTGCGATCGTTCTGGTTGATCTCGTTCTTGAACAGAGCGCCGACGATCGGAATATCGCCGAGCAAGGGAATCTTGTTGACGGTCTTCTGCTCCGTCTGCTGAAAGATCCCGCCGATACCCACAGTGCCGCCGTTCTCGACCAGCACCTGCGTGGTTACCTGCTTGGTATCGATGGACGGGCCGGACGTGGTTGGCACCCCAACGCTGTCTTTATGCACTTCCAGCTGCATGACCACATTGTCGTCTGGTGTCACCTGCGGCTTCACCTTGAGGCTCAAGGTCGCTTTGCGGAAGGTGATGCTGGTCGCCCCGCTGCTGGTCGCCTGCTGGTACGGGATCTCCGTACCAGCCTCGATCATCGCTTCGACATTGTCGGCCGTGATGACGCGCGGATTGGAAATGATCTTGCCCTTGCCGTCCGACTGCAGCGCAGAGATCTCCAAGTTCAGAAACCGGGTTGCGGCGTTGTTGAACAACGTCAAGGCGAAGGCGCCTGGGATGTTGCCGTTGACCCCCGGCGCCGGCAGGTTCACGCTGTACGAATCCGGGAAGAAGCTCTCCGGATAGTCCTGTGCCTGGCCGGTCTGCACACCCACGCTGCGCGAAACACCACCCGGCACGAACTGCACTTTGCCGCCGCCATAACCGGCCGTGGTGCCCTTGCTCACGTAGCCGAGTCGCGCACCGATGTTCTTGCTGAATGTGTCGCTGGCCTCGACGATGCGCGACTCGATCAATACCTGGCGCACAGCGACGTCGATCTGCTTGATCAACGCGCGGATCTCTTCGAGCTTGGTCGGCGTATCCTGTATGAACAGCGTATTGGTCCGCGCATCCACGACTGCGCTGCCGCGCTTGGAGAGGACCTTCTGTGTAGGATCCGAGACCAGCTTCTTCAGATCCTCGGCCTTCTGGTAGTTGAGCTGGAAGCTCTCGGTGCGCAACGGCTCGAGCTCAGCGATCTGCTGTTGCGCTTCGAGGGCGAGCTTTTCCTTGGTAGCCAGTTCGTCGCGCGGCGCGATCCAGACCACGTTGCCGGTCTTGCGGCTATCCAGGCCCTTGGCCTGCAGGATGATGTCGAGCGCCTGATCCCACGGTACATCCTTCAATCGCAGCGTCAGATTGCCGGTCACCGTGTCGCTGGTGATGATGTTGAGCCCGGTGAAATCGGCGATGACCTGCAGCACCGCCCGCACCTCGACGTTTTGGAAATTTAGCGAAAGCTTCTCGCCCGTGTAGCCGAACTTGGCCTTCGTCTGCGGCGTCTCGACGATCGGTTTGACTTCCACGATCAAGCGATTATCCGTCTGATAGGCCGATTGCTCCCAGCGGCCGCGCGCCTGGATGACGATGCGCGAGTTGCGGCCCTGAGAGGTCACTTCCATGTGCTCGACCGGCGTGCCGAAGTCCGTCACATCGAAACGGCGCTCCAGCGCCACCGGCAGGTCGGTCTGCAGCAGGTCGATGGTGATGGTGCGTCCCTGCTGCTTGAGATCGATGCCGGTCCCGACGTCGGACAGATCGATCACCACCTGGCCTTCGCCGTTGCGACCGCGCTTGAAATCGATATTGCGCACACTATGCGGTTGCTGGGCCGGCTTGGCATCGGCGAAGTGCGTCTGCTCGGCCACCGGGGCTGGCGGGGCGGCGCCCGCGGTGGCTGCCGATGCGCTCTGCAGCGTGATCACAACATTGCGTCCGTCCACCGCAGCGGTGTACGTGAGGGTGCGCCCGAGGTTGAGCACGACGCGGGAGCGTCCGCCGCTTTCGCCGACACGCACGCTCTTCACGTCGTTTTCGTTGACCTCCTGCGCGCTGCGGCCGAGCGCATTCAGGGTGTTCGGGAAGTCGAAGGCGACGCGCGGCGGATTGGCCAGGCTGAAGCTCGCCGGCGCGTTCGCCATCGGCTCCTTCATCTTGAGCTTCACGATGACCTTACCGCTTTCGGTACTCACGTCCAGGCCCTCGATCGCGTTTTGCCCCGCGGTGTCCTGCGCTTGAGCGGTGGACGCCGGAGCGGGCGCATTCTTGGAGCTGTTTTGGGCGTACCCCGTTGCTGCCCCCAGCAGCAACACGGCAGACCAGAGGGCCAGCGCTCTGGTGAGCAGAACCTGCGGTCGCATCATTTCTTCTCCTCTTCTTCCAGCAGCTGCAGATTGCTCGTGCGCTCGCTCCAGCTGCCGGTGGTGTCCTGAATCAACTCTTTCAACGTGATGGACGACTCGCTAATCATCGCGATCACCCCGAAGTTCTGACCCATGTAGTTGCCTCTGCGGACCCGGTACAGGCTGTTGTCCGGGGTCTTGATCAGAGCCCAGCGCTGATTGCCGCGCTCGAGCGTACCGACCATCTTCAAACTTTCCAGCGGATAGGCCTCCAGCGGTTCTTTGCGCCGCGTGGTGTCCGGAGCGAGACCGCCACCGCCGGCGGTCTTCTCGGGCTCGATCTTGCGCGGCTTGAACGGGTCCGGAAGCTCGAAGGCGTTGTAGGTGATCGGCTCGTACGGCTTCACCTGGGGCAGCGGCTCCACGCGACCGCGCAACCCTTGCCCGGATTGGTCGACGAACTCCTTCAGGTCCGAAAACTCACCGCTGCCGCAGGCGGCGAGGACCAGGGTACTGAACACGGCTAAATGGCGCAGGCGCATGGCTACTTCTTACCTTGCTTGGCCTTTTCGGCCTTTTCCCGCGCCGCTTTCCGTTGAGCGGCCACTTCCTCTTCGTCCAGATAACGGAACGTGCGCGCGGTGGCATCCATCATCAAGTTGCCATCCTTATCGGCTGACAACGCCAGGTTGTTTAGCGTGACGATGCGCGACAGTTGCGATACATCGCTCGCGAATGCGCCAATGTCGTGATAGTTGCCGATGACCTTGATCTGGATCGGCAGCTCGGCATAGAAGTCGGACATGATCTCGGCGCTGGCCGGCTTGAACAGCTCGAACTGCAGGCCGCGCCCAAGCCCCGCCTGGTTGATGTCCGACAACAGCGCTTCCATTTCCGAACGGTTGGGCAGCTGTTTCAGCATGGCGCCGAACGACTGCTCGATATCGGCGAGCTGTTTGCGGTACGCCTCGAGATTGATCGCCTGGCGCTTCTTATCCAGAAATGCGTTGCGCAGCGAATCTTCCTTCGTGCGCGCGGCATTGAGCTCGTCCCATTGCGAGGACCAGTCGAGCAGATAGCCCGCGCCCAGAATCACGAGGACGAGAACCAGCAATACCCCAAGCTTCGGCAACACCGGCCAGGTGCCGATATCGCGCGGATTGAGCCGTCTTAGTTCATCGAGAGTCATAACTACCCCTACCCTTGCTTGGCTGGCTGTGGCGCAGCGCCAGGCTTTTTCTGCCCATCTTCTAATTCTTCTTTCGGCCTGGTCACCTTCACGTTCAAGTTGAACTCGTTCAAATTGGCGTTACCCAGCTTGACCGCTTTGATTTCGACCAGCTTGGGGTCTTCCAGCCAGGGCGAGGCCTCGAAGTTGCGCATCAGCGTGGACACGCGCGCATTCGACGTGGCGTATCCGGTCACATTGACGATATCGCCAGTCTGCTTTACCGCCTTCAAATACAGTCCGTCGGGCAGCTGCCGAACCATCTGATCGAGTAACCGGACCGCCTCGGTACGATTGCTTTGCAGCGACTCGACCACGCGCTTGCGGGAAAGCAATGCCGAGGTCTGCTCTTTGAGCTTCTTGATTTCATCAATCTGCTTATCGAGCTTGGCGATCTCGCCGTCGAGGTAGCGATTGCGCGCTTGCTGATTGTCGATGCGCTGCGCGAGAAAGCCGTGTACCAGCATGACGATGCCGATCGCGACCACCGTCGCCATGCCGCCGAGGAAGGCGAACTGCCGCTGCTGCGCTTTGCGCCGTACCTCGCGGTGCGGCAGTAGGTTGATTGGGATCATGCGTCGAACCTCCGCATGGCAAGTCCGGTAGCGACCACTAGCGCCGGAGCGTCGAGCGCGAGCTGGCGCTGCTTGATCTTGGGCGAGGGCTGCATGCTCGCGAACGGATTAGCGACCAGGGTGTTCACCTCGGCGCGCTTACCAACGATCACGTCCAGACCAGGAATGGTTGCGCAGCCCCCCGACAGGAAGATGTGGTTCACCTGATTGAACTGAGTGGACGTATAGAAGAACTGGAGCGCTCGCGTCACTTCCAGCGCCAGCGTTTCCATGAACGGCTGCAGCACTTCCATGTCGTAAGTGTCGGGCAGGCCGCCATTGCGCTTAGCGGCTTCCGCTTCTTCCGGGGACAGGTTGTAGTGGCGCTGAATTTCCTGCGTGAGCTGGTTGCCGCCGAACGGCTGCTCGCGCATGTAGACCGATTGATTGTTGCGCAGCACATTGATGTTCATCATCGAGGCGCCGACGTCCACCAGGGCAATGACCTGGTCGCGCCCGCCGTCGGGCAGCTGCGTTTCCATCAGCTCGAACGCGGTCTGTGCGGCAAAGGAATCGATGTCCATCACCACCGCCTTGAGCCCGCCGACTTCGGCGACAGCGACGCGGTCTTCGACCTTTTCCTTGCGCGAGGCGGCGATCATGACCTCCACGTCCTCGGGGCTGTTCGGAGCCGGCCCGAGCACCTGGAAATCCAGGTTCACTTCCTCTAATGCAAACGGAATATACTGATTCGCTTCGGTCTCTACCTGCGCTTCGAGCTCGTCTTCGCGCAAACCGGCGGGGACGGTGATCTTTTTAGTGATCACCTGCGCAGAAGGCAGCGCCATCGCCAGGTTCTTGATGCGCGAGCCCATCCGCTTCCAGCCGCGGCGCAAAGAGTCGCCTACAGCCTCGAGGTTCATGATGTTTCCATCGACCACGGCGTCCTTGGGCAGCGGCTCGATAGCGTACCGTTCGAGTCGGATCCTGCCTTTGCCGCCATCGCCCAACTCGACCATCTTGACCGAAGACGAGCTGATGTCGACCCCGATCAACGGGGGCGTCTTGGCTTTGAAAAGGTCGGTGAGCCAATCACCGTTGATTTGTAATTTTCCCTTAAGCATAGATATTTAGGCGAGACTCCGACAATCTAAATTAAATTCCACAAACAAGCCCAAATCAAGCAATGGTTATTCTGCAGCGGGTTTGGGTGCAGGGCGTCATAGCCATATAATGCTGTCTCCTCTCCGACGACCCGGCCTAGCATCTTTTATGCCCAGGCCGCAAACTCAATGCTCAGACGCTGGTGGATCTACCCGCTGTTCGCCCTCGGCACAGTCCTGCTCGCGACGTTGCTGCTGGTCGCCTATGCCGCCGTTATCGTGTACCCGACGCTGCCATCCCTGGAAGCGCTGACCGAGTACAACCCAAAAATTCCGCTTCGTATCTTCAGCGCCGACGGCGCACTGATCGGCGAATTTGGCGAGGAGCGACGGGCGTTCATCAAAATCGCTGAAGTGCCCACGCCGCTCAAACAGGCCATCGTCGCTGCCGAAGATGAGCGCTTTTACGAGCACGGCGGGGTCGACTACATCGGCGTGCTGCGCGCAGCAGTGCACAACTTCAGCTCCGGGGGCAGCAAGCAAGGTGCTTCCACCATCACGATGCAGGTGGCGCGCAACTTCTTTCTCACCAAAGAAAAGACATTCACGCGCAAATTCAACGAGGCGCTGCTCGCGTTCAAGATCGAGCACAGCCTCACCAAGGATCAGATCCTGGAGATCTACATCAATCAGATCTACCTCGGTCAGCGCGCATACGGCTTTGCTTCCGCTGCACAGGTCTATTTCGGAAAGAATCTGCGAGACTTGAATCTGGGTGAGATCGCGATGCTCGCCGGCCTGCCCAAAGCGCCTTCAAGGTACAACCCTGTCGTAAATATGCAACGCGCGAAGGAACGGCAGCTGTACGTTTTGCGCCGAATGCGTGAGCTCGATTTCATCAAGCAGCCGCAGTACGAGGAGGCTGTCCGCAAGCCGGTGCTGGTTCGCCGGGATCAGCCCGAATATTCCACGCACGCTGATTTCTTTGCCGAAATGGTTCGGCAGTCGATGTACGAGCGCTACCAGGACGAGGCCTATACGCGCGGCTTCCGCGTGTACACCACGCTG
>JBGQKF010000202.1:0-7726 GCA_041499435.1 Gammaproteobacteria bacterium | reverse complement strand
GCGCACATCGGCGGTCGCGTGCTTGCATTCGCGGCTGGCGAGACCATCCATACCGAAAACTCGTATAAGTACACCCCGGAGAGTTTCAGCGCGCTGGCCCGCGAGGCCGGCTTTGGCGCGCAGCGCATGTGGACCGATCCGACGCACTGGTTCGGCGTCTTTTTCCTGCACAACTAGCCTGGCAAGGCACCGATTGCGGCGTAGTGCGGTGCCCGGCTCGATGTGCCGTCCGGCTTGAAACGTGGCAAGTTGCTTCGCGCTTCCCTAGAATGGCACAGCACGCGCACGGGGCGCGATTGGGGCGGAGAGCGTTGGGATGCGGCTATGCACTTTGAGACTGGATGGGACGGAGGCGGCCGCGGTCGTGACCGATCACGGGATCGTACCCGTTCATCGCATCAACGCCTGTCTTGGGCGCGCCTGGCCCACTGACCTCTACACCTTGCTGCAGCAGGGCTTGACTTTGAATTTGCTGCGCGATGCCGAGCGTACGCCGGGTCCGTTACCGCCCTCCGCGGTGCATTATGCGCCGCTCTACCGGCATCCGCGCAAGATCTGGGGTATCGGTCTCAACTACAAGGATCACGCCGCAGATTTGAGCGCGCCGTTTCCCACCGAGCCCGCCTCTTTCATGAAGGGCGATCACACCATCATCGGTCCTGGCGATTTCATCGAGCTGCCGCCCGAGTCCGAGCGCGTTACGGCTGAAGCCGAGCTCGGCGTGATCATCGGCCGCGAATGCCGGAACATCTCCGAGAACGAGGTCCCCGACTACATCGCCGGCTATTGCCTGATCATCGATATGACGGCCGAGGACATCCTCCAGCGCAATCCACGCTTTCTCACGCGCGCGAAGAATTTCGACACATTCTTCTCGTTCGGTCCGGAGCTGATTACGCCTGACGAGGTGCTCGATGTGATGCGCCTGCGCGTAGCCACCTGGAAAAACGACGTGCAGCATCGTGAAAATGTCGTCATGAACATGGCGTTCCCGCCGCACTATCTGGTTTCATTCCATTCCAACGTAATGACGCTCTATCCGGGCGACATCATCAGCACCGGTACTCCGGGGGCAGTCGTGATCGAGCCCGGCGACAGCCCGGAATGCCGTATCGAGGGTCTGGGGACGCTCGCCAATCCGGTGCGGCGCCGAATCGGCGCGGGCTTCTCGGCACTGGCATCAGCGGGTGTCTAGCTCGCTTCGACGTGAAATGTCGCGGACTGACGACGTCCTGCGCCAGTTAACTCGGAGCGTTATTGCGGGAGGCAGCGAACGAAATTGCAGACGCGATCGCACTCCTGGGAGAAGCCGCACTCGAATTGCGCCAGCAGCGGCTTGCCGTCCGGGCCGATACCGCACTGCTCCGGTGCCGCCATTTCGTTTGGCTTGGGCCGCCATTCGCATTGATGGCAGGCGGTCAAGCCAGGCAACTCGAGCGATTCGCTGCGGACCGCCAGCGGGACGCTGCTCTGGCTGGCCTGCGGCTGCTTTTTGACCGGCAGCGGAAGAGGTTCAGCAGTCTGGGCGAGGCCCGCAGAGGCAAAGGCCATCGTCAGACTCACAAAAACTGCCACCAGGAAATTTCGTTTCATATGCGTACCTCGAATGCGCTTCCGGGCATCCCGGCAAACTATACCGCTTGCGCTATCGGGACGGAAGCTGGGCCCGGATATCCGGGCCATGCAGCATGATCGCGCAGGTGTGCAGTCCTCGGCTTTGATCCAGGTCAAGTGCCCGACGCGCCTTTCTGGCCCTGCGCGCTGGATCTGTTTTGCAAAAGCCCAGCCAGCAGCACCCCGGCGACGACCAGCGCCTGTATCGCCCAAGGGACCCAGCCCCCGGACGTGACCACGTCCTCCAGCCACGGCTCATCGATCACCATCTTTGCCGCTGTCCACGCCAGCACAGCTGCGCCCACGTAGATGACGAACGAATAGCGGTCCACCAGCCTTAGGATCACGTTGCTGCCCAGGACCATGATCGGGATGCTGATCAGCAGCCCCAGCACGACGAGAACGAAGTTTCCCTGCGCGGCTCCCGCCACCCCGAGCATGTTATCCACGCTCATCACCGCATCCGCAACGATGATCGTGCGAATCGCGGACCATATCCCGCTGGTAGCCTTAGTCGAGGGCTGGGAATAGGCATCGCTCGCTTCGTCCGATGAGAGCAGCTGGTAGGCGATCCACACCAGCATGATGCCACCCGCGAGGTGCAGACCGGGCAGGCCCAGCAACCACACAACGAACAGCGTTGCCGCCACGCGCAACGCAATTGCGGCGGCAGTGCCGCCGATGATCGCCCGCGAGCGCAGCGGCTTGGGCAGCTTGCGCGCCGCGAGTGCAATCACGATCGCATTGTCGCCGGACAGTACGACGTTGATCACGATGATGGCGAACAGCGCCGTGAAGAAATCTGCCGAGATCCAGTCCATGGGTTGCCGTCAGCGATTCTGCTATCACGAGGTGTGGGGAGCGAGCCGGCTCTCTACGCCGTGCTCGTACCAATCGATCCCGGCCGCCTGGGCGGTCGGCAATTGCTCAACCCTTCAACCGGTTGATGCGAATCACCTCGGGCAGCCGGCGCAGGCCGCGCATGATATGCGCGAGGTGCAGCCGGTTGGAAACCTGCAGTGTGAAGTGAATGATCGTGTACGCGCTCGAGTCCCCCGGCTCGAGGCTCACGTTTTCGATGTTGGAGCCATGCTCCGCGATCTCGGCTGCGACCTTGGCGAGCACGCCGGTCTGATTGGATACCACCAGCTTGATGTTCACCGAGAACAGCTTCCTGGTATCGGGTGCCCACTCTACGTCGAGCCACTTCTCCGGATCCTTGCGCGTCTTCGCCACGACCGGACAATCGTGAGTGTGGATCATCATGCCGCGCCCGGTCTTGATGAACCCGATGATCGGATCGCCCGGGATCGGGTGACAGCATTTGGCGAATTGCAGCGCCATGCCCTCGGAGCCGCGGATGATCACCGGTCCGGCGCTGCCGGCGGGCTTGGCCTCGCTGCCGGGCGGCAGCAGCTTGCGTGCGATTACGATGGCGAGCTGCTTGCCGAGCCCGATCTCGGCAAGCACTTCCTGGTTGCTTTTGGCACCCGTCTCTTTGAGCAGCCGTTCCCAGTCCGAGCTCGACACGTTGCGCGTCGCGGTGCCGAGCGCGCTCAGCGCCTGCACCAGCAGCCGCTCGCCGAGCTGGGCCGATTCCTCGTACTGCATGGTCTTCAGGAAGTGGCGGATGTGGTGGCGCGCTTTCGCGGTGACCACGTAGTTGAGCCACGCCGGGTTGGGTTTGGCGTGCGCCGCCGTGATGATCTCGACGCGATCGCCATTCTTCAGCTCGCTGCGCAGCGGCACCAGCTCGTGGTTGATCTTGGCTGCGACACAGCGGTTGCCGATATCGGTATGCACCGAGTAGGCAAAGTCCACACACGTGGCGCCGTGCGGCAACGCCATGATCTTGCCTTTGGGCGTGAACACGTAGACCTCGTCGGGGAACAGATCGACCTTGAGGTGCTCGAGAAACTCGACCGAGTCTGCGCTCTCCGATTGCATGTCGAGCAGGCTCTGCAGCCACTGATGCGTCTTGCGCTGCAGCTCCGAGAGCTGCGCGTCGGTGGTCTTGTAGAGCCAGTGCGAGGCCACGCCGGCCTCGGCGATGCGATGCATTTCCTGCGTGCGGATCTGAATCTCGATCGGGCTGCCGAACGGCCCGAACAGCGTGGTGTGCAACGACTGGTAGCCGTTCGCCTTCGCAATCGCGATGTAATCCTTGAACTTGCCCGGAATCGGCTTGTACAGGCTGTGCAGAGCGCCCAGCGCGATGTAGCAGGCGGGGGTATCTCTCACGATGACGCGGAATGCGTAAATGTCCAGCACTTTGGAAAACGACAGGTTCTTGTCCTGCATCTTCTTGTAAATGCTGTAGAGATTCTTCTCGCGCCCGGTCACGATCGCTTCGATCTTGGCGTCGGCCAGACGCTGCTTGATCGCATCGAGAATCTTTTCCACCACTTCGCGGCGATTGCCGCGCTGCGCTTCCAGGGCTTTCTTGAGCACGCGATAGCGGTTCGGGTACAGATGCTGAAATGAGAGCTCCTCGAGCTCCTGATAGAGCTGGTTCAACCCCAGACGATTGGCGATCGGCCCGTAGATCTCCAGCGTTTCGCGGGCGATGCGGGCGCGCTTCTTCGGCTGCATCACGTCCAGAGTGCGCATGTTGTGCAGGCGATCGGCGAGCTTGATCAGGATCACTCGGACGTCGCGCGCCATGGCCAGGAACATCTTGCGGAAGTTCTCCGCTTGCGCCTGCTCCTGGCTTTCGAACTCGATCTTGTCGAGCTTGGAGACCCCGTCCACCAGCTCGGCGACCATGCGGCCGAACTTGTCGCTGATCTCGGTCTTGGTGACCGCCGTGTCCTCCATCACGTCATGCAGGAGCGCGGCAGTGAGCGCCTGTGAATCCAGATGCCACTGCGTGAGGATCTTGGCGACTTCGATGGGATGCGAGATGTACGGCTCGCCGGTGCGCCGGAACTGGCCCTCGTGCGCGGCCTCGGAGAATTCGTAGGCCGACTGAATCTGACGCACGTCTTCCGCCTTCAGGTAGGAGGACGCGTCGCGCAAGAGCAAGTCAGCCTCGGACATCTTCTCTCAAACGTTGCTGAAGAAGCCCGGTTGTACCAGATTTTTCGGTTTGGAGCCGGCTTCGAGCTCGCAGCGGGTAATGGATCGGTAATACTTGCCGGTGGAATATTAATAGATGGGTCAGGCGTGGCCCTTGTTCAAGATCTCCTGTCCGACCTTGCCGGCGGCTACCTCGCGCAGCGCAATGACGGTCGGCTTGTCCTTGTTGCCGTCCACCATGGGCGAGGCGCCCTGGGACAGCTGGCGGGCGCGATACGTCGCGGCCAGCGTGAGAACGAACCGGTTGGGGATGAGCTTCAGGCAATCGTCCACGGTGATGCGTGCCATGATGACCTCGAACCTTAAAGCGCGGCGGCTTTTACTGAAACTGGTTGATCAAATCGCGGTGACGCGCGAGCTGCGCGGCCAAGCCCAGGCGCTCCGCGCGCACGATGCTGACCAGGTCGCTCACTGCGACGTCAAAATTCTGATTAATAATAACATAGTCGAACTCGCTCACATGCGCGATCTCCTCGCGGGCGGCGGCGAGCCGCCGCTCGATGACATCGGCGCTATCTTGTCCGCGCGCCACCAGGCGCTTGCGCAGCGCATCGGGTGAGGGCGGCAGGATGAAGATGCCAATCGCATCGGGCATCAGCCGGCGGACCTGCACTGCGCCCTGCCAGTCGATCTCGAGGAGAATATCCTTGCCTTCATTGCGACGCATGGCGATCCAGGCCTGGGAGGTGCCGTAGAGGTTGCCGTGTACCTCGGCGCTCTCGAGGAACTCCCCGCGCCCGGCCATGGTCAAGAACGTCTCGCGCGAGACGAAATGGTACTCGCGCCCGTCCACCTCGCCGGCCCGTGGCGTGCGCGTGGTGTAGGACACCGATAGCTCGAGCTCGGGCTCGCGCTCGAGCAGCGCGTTCACCAGGCTGGTCTTGCCGGCCCCGGAGGGGGCGCAGACGATGAAGAGGTTTCCTGTTGTCACGTGAAGCCTGAGGTGAGAGGCTTGTGGAGCAGTGCCACCGCTCCTGTTTCCGAGCCACAGCTGGGCGACGCTGAAAATATCGGCAGATCCGGGGACAACTGAAGGGCTCCTACAGAATGTTCACTCGGGGTCGTGGGCCCGGGCCAAGCGGCGCCGCCCACGCCTCTCCCCTCACGGCTACTCGATATTCTGCACCTGCTCGCGCATCTGCTCGATCAGCACCTTGAGCTCGACCGCCGCCTGCGAGACCTCGATATCGACCGACTTGGATCCCAGTGTATTCGATTCGCGGTTGAGCTCCTGCATGAGGAAGTCGAGCCGCTTGCCCACCGCACCACCCTGCTGCAGGATGCGCCGTGTCTCCGTAAGGTGCGTGCTGAGGCGGGAGAGCTCCTCTTCTACGTCGACTTTGGCAGCGAACAGGATCAACTCCTGGCGGATGCGGTCCTCATCGAGCTCTGCGATCGCGTCCTTCAAGCGCGCAGCCAGCCGATCCTGATAGGCCGCCACCAGTTGCGGTATGCGCGGCTTCACTCGGTCCACCAGCACCTCCATTCGGCTCACGCGCTCGAGCAGCACGTCTTTCAGCTTCTCGCCTTCGCGTGCGCGCGAGGCTGTGAACTCGGAGAGCGAGCGCTCGAGCAGCGACTGCGTCTGCTCGCGCAACTGCTCGAGCGAGATCGCCTCGGCTTCGACGAGGCCCGGCCAGCGGATCACATCGCTGACGGTGAGGCTCGCTGCGCCCGGCAGGCGCTCGCGCACGTCCCGGTCGAGCGCCATGAGCTGATCCAGCAGCGCCGTGTTGAGCGTGAGCGAGACGTTGCCCGAAGTGCTCTTGGTGAGACCCACGCGGCATTCCACTTTACCGCGGGTGAGGCGCGCAGCGACCATCTCGCGCATGCCCGGCTCGAACGAGCGCAGCTCATCGGGCAGCCGGAACTGCATGTCCAGGTAGCGATGGTTGACCGAGCGCACTTCGACGCTCAGCGTGCCGAGCGCGAGCTCTTCGCTCACCGTGGCGTATCCGGTCATGCTGTAGATCATCCGCGCTCCCCTCGCGCCCGATAATCCGGACGCACGCATTATTGAGATAGGTTTTAGAATGCGACACGGCCGCCGCATCTGGCGGCAAAAAGATAGCACAGAAACTCAAGCACAGGCCGCGGCTTCGGGTCGCGGATGGACTCATGCGCCCGAGCGCCCGACAGCCACACCAGTTGCGTCCATTGCAAATCACGCGAGCCTACACGCGGCATGCCGAGGGCTCGGTGCTGATCGAGTGCGGCGAAACGCGCGTGATCTGCACGGCCAGCGTCGAGGAGCGCGTACCCGGTTTTCTCGTCGGCAAGGGAAAGGGCTGGGTGACGGCTGAGTACGGCATGTTGCCGCGCGCTACGGGCACCCGCATGCAGCGCGAGGCGGCGACCGGCAAGCAGTCCGGCCGCACGCAGGAAATTCAGCGCCTGATAGGCCGCAGCCTGCGCGCTGTAGCGAGCCTGTCGGCCCTGGGCGAGCGCACCGTGCATATCGATTGCGATGTGATCCAGGCCGATGGCGGCACGCGCACAGCCAGCATCACGGGTGCATATGTCGCCTTGCACGATGCTGCGCGACTTCTAGTGGACCGCAACAAGATCACGTCCTGGCCGCTCACCGATTTCGTAGCTGCGGTTTCCGTCGGCATCTATCAGGGCGTGCCGGTGCTGGATCTGGACTATGCGGAAGACTCGGCGTGCGATACCGACATGAATGTCGTGATGACCGGCAGCGGCGGCCTGGTGGAAGTGCAGGGAACCGCGGAAGGCGCGCCGTTCTCTCGCCCGGAGCTCGACGCGATGGTGGATCTGGCTGCGAAGGGAATCCAGGAGTTGATTGCGGGTCAGCGGGCTGCGCTCGGGGTTTAGGTTAGTCTTAAACCGAACCTCAACGCAAAAGCGCAAAGAACGCAAAGGTCGCAAAAAAGTGCACGGCGATGGATAACGACAGCAGCCTTCGCCCACGTGCGGTCTTATCCGATGCGACGGGCGCGAGTGTTATGAACCAAAGTCTCACTAAATCTCGTCTTGTGCATTTCTTTTGCGTCTTTTGCGTTCTTTGCGCTTT
>JBGQKF010000201.1:0-7731 GCA_041499435.1 Gammaproteobacteria bacterium | reverse complement strand
GGCACGATGCCGAAGCGGTTGAACCACGCGTTGACCAGCGCCGCGGGAACGCCGGTCTTCTCGAGCTTGCCGTCCTCGCCCATTCCCGGCGAAAGGATGCTCACCTTGATCGGGTCGAGCATGCACCAGTCGTCGGCGATGTCGTCGAAGCCGTGCCACTTGTCGCCCGGGCGCAGGATCCACGGCTCCTGGCTTTCGGTGAGCAGTTCCGGCGGGGCGTCCTCGAACGCCACCTTGCGCCCGCCCGGCCCCTTGACCGTCTCGAGGTTCCATGGCTTGAAGAACCAGTCCTTCTTACGCGCGAACTCGCGCCGCACGCGGCCCACCGCCTGGCGGAAGTCGACCGCCTCGTCGATTACCTCCTGCGTGAGCGAGCGGCCGCCGGTGCCGTCCATCATCGCCGAGGTGATGTCGTTCGACGCGACGATCGCATACAACGACAAAATAATAATGTGCATCATGTACGCCTGATTGAAGCGATGGTGGTCGATTGCCCCTTTGCCATCGCGCACGTGGATATAGGAAGCCTGCGACAGCGCTGCCAGCAGCTTGTGCGTGGAGTGCGTGGCGAAGACCGTGGGCCCCTTGTGCGCGGCCGGATCGCCGCGCATCGCGAAGTGGTCCTGGTACATCGGGTTGAAGCGCGCATAGCCGTACCACGCCTCATCCATGTGGATCCGGTCGCTGGATTTCGCGAGCAGCGCCTCGACGCGCGCTGAGTTGTAGCACAGGCCGTCGTAGGTGCTGTTGGTGACCACCGCGTACACCGGCTTCTGGCCGCCGACCTTCTTCGTCAGCGGGCTCGCCTTGGCCTTCGCCTGAATCGTCTTGGGATCCATCTCCGTCGGCGAGATCGGGCCGATGATGCCGTAGCGATTGCGCGTTGGCACCATGTAGACCGGGCGCGCGCCGGTCAGCATCAGGCCCTGCTCGATCGACTTGTGGCAGTTGCGGTCGAGGATGACGAGGTCGTCCTCCTTCATGCAGGCCTGCATGACGCTGCGGTTCGAGCCAGAAGTGCCGACAACGCCCGAATAGCTGCGGTGCGCGCCGAACACGCGCGCCGCGTACTTCTCGCTGTCGGCCACCGGGCCGGTATGGTCGAGCAGCGAGCCGAGCACGCCGCGCTCGATGCCCATGTCCGTGCGGAACAGGTTCTCGCCCATGAAGTCGAAGAACGCGCGCCCGGCGGGCAGCTTAGTGAAGGCGATGCCGCCCTGGTGGCCCGGCGCCGACCACGAGTGCTCGCGCAGCTGTGAGTACACAGCCAGCGCCCGCGCGTAGGGCGGCAGGAGCTGCGCCTGGTAGCGGTGGATCGCCGCCATCACGCGGCCGGCGACGAAGTCCGCCGTGTCCTCGAGCAGCCAGACGAACTCGTCCACCATCTCCGCGACTTCGATGGTCATGCTGCCACGCACCAGCTTGCGGTCCGCCGTCATGAATACCGGTACGTCCGCATGGCGCTCGCGCAGCTTGTGTAGCAGCGCGGGGGCCTGCTCGTATGCGGTCTTGCCCTCCGTGCCGAGATCCCAGTTGAGCAGCACCGCGCGCAGCGAGGCGTCAAAGCCGACGATCGCTTCGCCATCCTCGAACGAGAGCGCTCGGACGACGTCGCAGTTGCGTGCGGCGAGCGCGGCGGCGATGCTCTCTGCGGCGCGGCCGATCGCCGTGTCTAGCCGGGCGAGCGCATCGTCGACCATAAGCACGCGCGGCCGCAACGGGCCAAAGGTTGGATTCAACATCGCGTGATGCCTCCTTGACGTGAGCGCCGGATCATCGCTCGGCACCCGGCGCGATGCAGTCCACTAGATAGCGTCTGCCCATCCGCTCGCAAAGATCTCTGAGTTCCATCTTCCGGACACGTGCAGACCGCGCTCATCGTGAATACGTATTGAACGCGGTACCTCCGCCCCGGAGGGGTGGGTGCGCTAGGGTCGTCCGGCGGGTCAATGCGCGGTTCCGAATATGTTCACACCTAGCGCGTCGCTGATGTACTCGATTGCCTTCATCGCGCGCACGCTGTTGCCGGCCTCATTGACACGCGGCGAGAAGCCGACGATCGCCATCTTGCCGGGTACCACCGCGACGATGCCGCCGCCAACGCCCGTCTTCGCCGGTAGGCCCGCGGTGTAAGCCCACATCCCTGACTCGTTGTAGAACCCGGCGATCATCATGACGGCCAGGACTTTCGGAACGTAGCGCGCGTCGAGTACACGCTGATGCGTGATCGGGTTCACGCCGGAATTGGCCAGGGTAGCCCCCATCACCGCGAGCTGTTTGGCAGTGACGCCGATGGAGCACTGTCTGGTATACACATCGACTGCTTCCATCGGGTCCGAGTAGATCCGATCGCTCGCGAACAGGATGTACGCATGCGCGCGGTTGCGCTGATTGGTGGTGGCTTCCGATTGATAGACGTCCTCGATCACGCTGAGCTTGTCGCCGGCGAGCTGCTGGAAAAACTGCATGATGCGCTCGAAGCGCTCATCCTTGCTCTTCGCCTTCACCAGGCTCACCGAGGCGATGGCGCCCGAGTTGACCAGCGGGTTGACCGACACCTGCGGCACAACCTGCGTAGCCAGAATCGAATTGAACTTCTGGCCGGTCGGCTCGACGCCGATCTTCTCGGCAATGACATTCGGGCTGCCGTAATCCTGCATGACCAGCGCCGCAGTGAATGGTTTGGAGACGGACTGGATGGTGAATGCGTAGTCCACGTCGCCAGCGGTGAAGACGTCACCACCCGCAGTAATGATGACTACGCCGAACAAATCGGCGGGCACTTTCGCCAGCTCGGGGATGTAATCGGCAGTTGCGCCGTCCTTGACGTCCTTGAATCTGGCGTAAGCCTCCTGCACGACACGGTTGAGCTCCTGTGTGCTGGGAATGCCGTCCGCCAGCCCGTCGAGTGGCATACCGACGACCGCTATGAAGGCGAGCAACAGCACGCCCCACGCTATGTGCGCCAACCCATATTTGTTCATGATCATGGTTTCCGCATGGTCCGGATCATCGGCGCAGAACCGGACCTTTACGTTGTCATAGTGAGCCCCGGGACCGGGGTCCATGACCTGCCGAGAGGGCGGCGCTGACACGCATCCCGAGTTACTGCTTCGCTTTGCCGGATGAGGCGTCGGTCAACGCCTTGATGAGCTTATCGGCCTGCTTGTTATGGACGTCGCCCTTGATGAGAATGTCCGGCGGCAGGACTGGTTTGCCGTAGTAGGCCGAGTTCCAGTCGTCGGCAGGTTTGACGACGGAACCGTCCAGCGCCAACCCACCGTACAGACCCTTGGAGCGGCTGAAGGCAACGATGTCTTCTGGCACCGTGGTGTTGGCCCCCGCCCCGACTGGACCGGCGGCGACGCTCGCGTCGGCGCCTAGCTTCGTCGCGGTCGACAGCAGCGAGTTGACGCCCTTGTCGCTCATCACCATCATCATCACTTCCGACACCGAAACGCCGGCCTGAAAGCCCACGCTGGCGGTGCTTACCGTATAGAATGCGGGTCCGTTCCATTTGCCTGCTTCACCGCGCACCACCAATACGCCGCGCCCGCCCGAGCCGCCGAACACGAAGCCCACCTTGACCACTTTCGGCACAATGAGCACGCCCTTGGCATCGGCCATGTGCGCCTGCACCCAGGTCATGTTCGGATCACGCAGGAAATTGCTGAGCGTGGTCTGCGCCAGCTCGACGTGCTGGCGCGCCTCGTCGCCCGGACCGGCCATCGCCGGCGTGTGGAGCGCGGCGAGCAGCATCGCGCAGGCGATCATTCCGGTGTGCATCTTCGTCATTTTTTCTTCTCCTTTCAAAAGAAGCTAAGCGGTGGTCGATGGCGAGCTGACGCATGCCGCTACAGGTCCGGTCATCGTCGCTTTCCTCATTCCCTGATTCCTTGGTGTGCAGCAGTGTGCCGCGCGGACTGGTGTCGTCGTTTGACCCAAATCAAGGTCTCGCAGTCCTGTGCAGCGAATGCTGGCAACCGATAAGTGTGCCCGCCAGGGCTCTGCGCGGCAATTAGACCTTGGTCCCATTGGTGCGCAGGCGAACGTGCGAGATGGTATGCTTCGCGACCAGTTGGCGGGCGTGAGCCGCTCGCCGCTATGGCGGATACGCCAATACTTGAGCTAGATCAAACAGCCGCTCCCGAAAAACCGGATAGTGGCATTCGCGTAGGCGTTTCATGCGGGCATATGCTTCACGCCCGTTCGTTGGCCTCCCCATCCCATATGTTACGTACTATTTGAAAGAGACCATGACCGATCTCAGCACACATCTATCCCGTACTCAGGCCTTGTCCCTGAAAGTATCGGGCGTCATACAGACGCGCGCGAAGTTGGCGCAGGAACAGTTCACTCAGCGCGTTCAGAAGGCTTTCGAGCAGCACGCCTCCGCGTTGACGGCAAAACCCGCATCGCCGTGGGATATGTGGACCTATGCAGTGGACTTTGCGCAGCGTTCCATTCTGTTCTGGGATACGTTGCGCCAGCGCGGCAACAACTACCTCGAGCACACGCGCGAGGGCCTGCCGCCCGTCCTGCACTTTCAATACGAAACCGTGCTCGACGGGCGCACGCTCGATCGCCCGGTCAACTACGCTCTGGTACGCATCATCCCGCCCGAGGGGGTCACCGTCGACGTGAAGCGACGGCCATATATCATCATCGACCCGCGCGCGGGGCACGGCCCGGGCATTGGCGGCTTCAAGGACGACTCGCAAGTCGGCGTCGCGCTGCGAGACGGGCACCCGGTGTACTTCGTCATCTTTTTCCCGGAGCCGGAGCCGGAGCAGACGCTGCTCGACGTCTGCGCCGCCGAGGAGCAGTTCGTCCATCGCGTGCGCGCCCTGCATCCCGATGCACCAAAGCCCGCCATCGTGGGCAACTGCCAGGGTGGCTGGGCAGCGATGATGCTGGCTGCTGCGAATCCCGACGATACCGGTCCGATCGTCATCAACGGCGCACCGATGTCGTATTGGGGCGGGGCATGGAAAGAAGGCGAGGGTGACAATCCCATGCGCTACGCGGGCGGCCTGTTGGGCGGCACCTGGCTGGCCTCGCTCATGTCCGATTTGGGTGCAGGCAAATTCGACGGCGCCTGGCTGGTACAGAATTTCGAGAACCTGAACCCGGCGAACACATTCTGGGACAAGTACTACCACGTGTTCGCCAACGTGGATAGCGAGCCGCCGCGCTTTCTCGAGTTCGAGCGCTGGTGGGGCGGTTTCTATTTGATGAACCGCGAGGAGATCGAATGGATCACGCAGAATCTCTTCGTCGGCAACAAGCTGTGGTCCGGCACGGTCAAAGCTGGCGATGGCGGTGTGTTCGATCTGCGGCAGATGAAGGTTCCTATCATCCTGTTCGCGTCGATGGGCGACAACATCACGCCACCGCAGCAGGCGTTCAACTGGGTCGCCGACGTGTACGGCAGCACGGACGAGATCAAGGCGCGCGGACAAGTGATTGTCGGACTGCTGCACCAGAATATCGGACATCTGGGCATCTTCGTGTCGGGCAAGGTGGCCAACAAGGAACACGCTCAGATCGTCTCGGTGCTGGAGTCGATCGAGGCCTTGCCGCCGGGTCTTTACGGCATGCAGATCAATCCCGGCAAAGGCGGGAAGGGGGAGGCTCAGTACGAAGTGACCTTCGTTGAACGCACGCTCGAGGAGCTCGTGCCGCGTTTGAATCGCTTCAAGCGTGCGGACGAGAAACCGTTCGAGGCGGTGAGCGCCATTTCCGACTTCAATCAGCGTGCATACGAGCTGTTCGCGCGCCCGCTCATCCAGTCGGTCTCGAACGAATACAGCGCCAAATTGCAGCGGGAATTCCATCCGCTGCGCTTCCAACGCTGGTCGCTCTCGGATTGGAACCCGTGGATGTGGTGGCTGCAGCAAAGCGCAGAGGTGGTGAAGGCACAGCGTAAGGCTGCGGGCGCCGATCATCCGCTGCGCAAAAGCGAGAAGCTCATGTCCGAGCTGATCAGTGCATCGCTGGATTACTACCGAGCCCTGCGTGATGCGGCGAGCGAGGCGGCGTTCTTCCAGACCTACGGTAACTTGTTCTCGCTGTACCTCGCTGACAAGCCTGAGGCGCGCGCGGAGCCGGTTACCGACCCGCGCGAGCTGCCGGTGGTGAAGGAGGCGATGGCCGCGATCGCACACGGCGGGTATCCCGAAGCGGTGGCGCGCGTAGCGTACCTGCTCGCGCGGAAGGGTGAGCCCCTGCCGCTATCCCGTCTGCAGCTCAAGCAGGAGCTCGTCGACGAGTATCACGAGCTGCTTCCGGCCATCCCCTGGGATGAGGCGCGTCGGATTCGCGGCGAGCAGGAGATCATCGTGCGCTACGAGCCGGAGAAGGCGATGGCGACGCTTCCCGACTTACTGAGCGAGCGCGCCGATCGCGATCGTCTCCTCACGTTGCTCGATCGGTTACTGGCGGACAAGCGTGTACAGGCCGTGAAGCCTTCCGCTGAGCAGGTGGCGGCTCTCGGCCGGATTCGCGCAGTGTTGGGCGCGGGTGGCGTGCGAGAGCAGCAGCGCGAGCTCGTAAAGCGTGGCCAAAGGAGCGTCCATTGAGCGCCAAGCACGAGAAGTACGAGCGGCTGCTCGCGCGCGCGCGGGCACTGCCGCCGGTGGCTACCGCGGTTGCTCATCCGTGCGACGAAGCTTCGCTTACCGGGGCGGTGGACGCGGCCAAGCTGGGAATCATCAAGCCCATCCTGGTCGGGCCGGCGGCCCGGATTCGCGCAGTTGCCAAAGAGTGCAAGCTCGACATTTCCGCATTCGAGCTGATCGACACACCGCACAGCCACGCCTCGGCCGCCGAGGCGGTGCGCCTGGTGCGCGAGGGCCGTGCCGAATGTCTGATGAAGGGCAGCCTGCATACCGACGAGCTCATGGGTGCGGTGGTTGCGCGCGATGGCGGGCTGCGCACAGCACGCCGCATCAGCCACTGCTTCGTAATGGATGTGCCGACCTATCCCGAGGCACTGATCGTATCCGACGCGGCGGTCAACATTGCGCCCACGCTGGAAGAGAAAGTAGACATCGTGCAGAACGCGATCGATCTGGCGCGGGCGCTGGGCGTGCAGGAAGTGCGCGTTGCGATCTTATCGGCGATGGAGACCGTCAATCCCAAAGTGCTGTCGACGATCGAAGCGGCTGCCCTGTGCAAGATGGCCGATCGCGGTCAGATCACGGGTGGTATTCTCGATGGTCCACTGGCGCTGGACAACGCCATCAATCTGCAGGCAGCGCAGATCAAACACATCGTATCGCCGGTAGCCGGTCGTGCCAACGTGCTGATCGTGCCGGATCTCGAAGCGGGCAACATGCTGGCCAAGAGTCTGACATTCCTGGCCGATGCGGACGCAGCGGGGATCGTGCTGGGTGCACGCGTGCCGATCATCCTGACCAGCCGCGCAGACTCGGTAATGACGCGGCTCGCTTCGTGTGCAGTGGCCGCGCTCGTCGCGCAGGCTCGGCGCACGGAGTTGTCGAAAGCGGTAGCTTGAGAAAAGACGTGAAGAGGTGAAAAAACGCGTGAAGAGGTGAAAAGGTGAAGAGGTGAACAGGTGAGGAAAGTAGTGAGGATTAGCACAATTTCCTCCTCCTTCAAGGGGGAGGGCAGGAGGGGGATGGGGGTAGAGTCGCCACCAGGGGTTGAGGTGGCAGCGTTGCCGAACCTTTTTCCGGTTCACCTTTTCACCTCTTCACCTTTTCACCT
>JBGQKF010000200.1:0-7744 GCA_041499435.1 Gammaproteobacteria bacterium | reverse complement strand
TCACGTCCTTTTCGTAGGTGCCAAGGCGACCTCTCGCCCCCGGATCTTCTCCGCCATGCCCGGCGTCGATCGCTACTGTCACCAGTCGCACGACTTCCGGCTGCTCTCGCGGCTTGCGCTTCGCCAGCGCCTTCCCGGCATCGGGCTCCAGTGCGCGCTTGAGCCTGGCTTCGCGCTCGACCGGCGCGGACGGCGGATCGACGCGGAGCGCCTCCTCTGCCTTCTGCGCGGTTACCGCAATCGGCTCCTGCGTCGCGGCAGGCGGTGGACTGCCCGTCCCTTTGTCCCTTTCGAGTTGCTCCACCAAAGCCTGCAGCGGATCAATCGGGTGCGCGGGATAGACATCGATCACCAGGCGGTGCATATACTCCGCGACGGGCTTGAGCGTAAACGCCTGCGGCTTGACCTCGGTCTTGAGCTCGAACACCAGGCGCACGAGCCCAGGGCGATTGAGCGCAACGCGCGCGCGGGCAATGTACGGATCATTGGCGCCGATGCGCTCGGGCAGAGAACGCAATTGTCGACCGAGTTCGACGTCCTCCATGTCGACGACGAGTCGTTCCGGGTTCTTGGCCGTAAACACGGTGTATTCGATGGGTTGAGCGGATTCGAAGGTAAGGCGCGTGTATTCCGCTGCCGGCCACACGCGCACGGAGGACACCACGATTTCCGCCGCCGCAACTGCGGGCAGCCAACACAGCGACAGGAGCAGCAATGACAGTGAAGCCGCGCGCAGGCGCGCTGCCATGACAGATGGGTAGACCGACCCGCGAGCGGGTGGGGTTAACCGATGATGTGACGCAGGCACTCGATCCCCGCTGTACTCAGCGCACTCAGGTGCGCGCTGCGTCCCGTGTCCTGGTGTTCGAGGCTTATTTCCAGGTCCGCGGAGGGCAGCAGCCCGCCGGCTTTTTCCGGCCATTCAACCAGACACACGTTCTCGCCTCCGAACACATCGCGAAAGCCCGCATCAATCCATTCAGCGGGATCTTTGAAGCGATAAAAATCAAAGTGATGCAAGTATAATCTAGAAAGGCAATAAACTTCAACCAGGGCATAAGTCGGACTTTTGACCCAGCCAGTGTAGCCGAGCTCACGCAGTGCGCCCCGGACGAGCGTGGTCTTGCCAGCGCCCAGTTCCCCTTTCAGATAGATCTTGAGATGCGGGTGCAGCGCGCGGGCCAGGCGGGCTCCGAGCTCCAGCGTCGCCAGCTCATCGGGTAGGAAAACGCCTGACTGGTCGGGTCGGTGGACAGCGAAGCGCAGCATGTCAGCCTCGCCGTGCTCGCGGTTTGACCATGGCTTTCACGACGCGCTCCATGCACTCCAGGAAGCGATGCAGAACCGGTGCGTTGTCGCCTTTATTCATAATATATTAGACATCAAATAAGGTCTCGCTCAAACTGGCCAGCCACGTACGACAGGACCACCGACGCGGCCCGGCCGCGCGACTAAACCACAAGGAGCAGGAGAGGACATCATGGCGGACAATTGGCGCTCGAAACTGATCACCGGAGGTGTGGCGCGCTCGCCCAACCGCGCCATGTTGCGCGCGGTGGGATTCAATGACAAAGACTTCGAAAAGCCCATCGTGGGCGTGGCCAACGGTCACTCGAACATGAATCCTTGCAACGCCGGGATCCAGCCGCTCGTCGACCGTGCGATGGCGGCCTTGAGCGATGCCGGGGCGATGCCGCAGGTGTTCGGCACGCCGACGGTGACCGACGGGATCGGCATGGGCACCGAGGGCATGAAGTACTCGCTGGTGTCCCGCGAGGTGATCGCCGATGCGATCGAGACTGCGGTCAACGGTCAGATGATGGATGGTGTGCTCGTGATCGGCGCGTGCGACAAGAACATGCCGGCCGGAATGATGGCGATTGCGCGTATGAACGTTCCGGGTATCTACGTGTACGGCGGCACGATCAAGCCGGGCAACTGGAAGGGACAGCCGCTCACCATCGTGAGCGCTTTCGAAGCGGTAGGCGCATTCAGCGCCGGCAAGATGTCCAAGGAAGATTTCGATGGCATCGAGCGCAATGCCTGCCCCAGCGTCGGCGCGTGCGGAGGCATGTATACCGCCAATACCATGTCATCGTCGTTCGAGGCGCTCGGTATGAGTCTGCTCGGATCCTCGCAGATGGCCTCGCCGGATCCGGAGAAGGCCGACTCCGCGGCGGAATCGGCGCGTGTGCTGGTCAATGCGATCCGCAAGAACATCCGTCCGCGCGATATCATCACGCGCAAATCGATCGAGAATGCGATTGCACTGGTGATGGCGACCGGCGGCTCCACCAACGCCGTGTTGCATTATCTGGCGATCGCTTCGGCCGCCGAGGTGGAATGGACCATCGATGACTTCGAGCGCGTGCGCCAGCGCGTTCCCGTGCTCTGCAATCTCAAGCCTTCAGGGCGCTACGTGGCGGTGGATTTTCATCGCGCGGGCGGTGTGCCACAAGTTCTGAAGATGCTGCTCGATCACGGGCTGTTGCATGGCGATTGCATGACCGTCACCGGCCGCACGATCGCTGAGGAGTTGGCGAGCGTCCCCGCGAAGCCGTCTGCCGATCAGGATGTCATCCGGCAATGGGACGATCCGATGTACGCGCAAGGACATCTTGCCATCCTGCGCGGGAATCTTGCCCCCGAGGGTTGTGTGGCGAAGATCACCGGCCTCAAGAATCCGGCGATGACGGGCCCGGCGCGCGTGTTCGACTCGGAGCATGAAACCATGGAAGCGCTCATGGCCGGCAAGGTCAAAGCCGGCGACGTGGTGGTGATCCGCTACGAAGGACCAAAGGGCGGGCCCGGCATGCAGGAGATGCTGGCTCCTACCTCCGCGCTCATCGGACAAGGGCTGGGCGATTCGGTCGGTCTGATCACCGATGGACGCTTCTCCGGAGGCACATGGGGCATGGTGGTGGGCCATGTTGCGCCGGAAGCCTATGTCGGTGGCGTGATCGCTCTGGTGAAAGATGGCGATTCGATCACGATCGACGCGCACAAGAGATTGATCCAGCTGAATGTGCCCGAAGAAGAGCTCACCAGGCGCCGCGCGCAATGGCGGCAACCGGCGCCGCGTTATACGCGAGGCCTGCTCGCCAAGTACAGTAAGCTCGTGTCCACGGCGAGCAAGGGGGCGGTTACCGATCGCTTCGACCTGTAAACGCATTACAAGCAGCTGGGCGTCGCATACGCAATAACGCCTTCTGTGCGGGTACTCGCTCAGCTCATCGCGCCAGGCCCTTTGCCCAAATTCTGGTAGCGCAGGCGCTCCGCTTCGATGAATTGCGCGAGGAATTGCGCCTGCAGCGCATCGAGCACGGCATCGCTAAGCCCTTCGTCGTGGAGGCGGGCCAGGCGCGAGCCGCTCAGGCCGGCAAGCGGGCGCGTTCGAATGGTGGAAAAGCCGCCGATGCCGATGACATGATCCAGCCGGGAGTATCGAATTCGATGAATCAACTCTTCATCGGGCGTGCCATGATGCGCGAGATCGACGAGTTGCTCGACGCTCAATCGCGCTCGGGATGCCGGCAGGTAGGCCGGCACCCATTCCGGCGTACCAGGCGGCTTGGCGACCGCGTAGCGCGTGGGCGACGCCGAGCCGACGATTCCATAGCCCGATTGCATGGTTTCGACATCGACCGGCTGGGGATAACAGAACCCGCATCCACCCAAATTCTCGCCCAGGACCCAGTAGCGCGTGAGCAGGTCGAGATCGTCCACCAACGACTGCTGCAGATAATCGAGCACCGGATCCGGGACACCCATCGCTTTCAGTCGGGCGAAGTCGGAGCCGCGGAAGGCATACGTGGTGGCGGAGCGACGAATGCGCTGGATGACCTCTTCGGGCGGGGCCCCCGATTTGCTGAGTTGTACGACCTCGCCGATCGGCATTGGCTGGTGTGTGGCGCAACCAGCCAGCGCGAGGACCAGCAAGACGACAAGGCAGGCACGGTACGCAAACATGATAGTTTTCGGAAAAGGAGGTATTCAAAACCTCTGACATTACCACCGCGGCTCCCGTTCATAATGCCTTTTGCCTTTGACCTGCGTCAAAGTGCCGGGCCACTATCGCGCTAGTCTTTAGAACGAGCTTTTACAGGAGTTTGCTATGTTCAAGGTTTCTGTCTTTGTGCTTACCGCAGCGGTAGCATCATCGGTATCAGGCGCGGATCTCGAGCGCGGCAAAGTGCTGCTTGAAACTCATTGTCGCATGTGCCACGAGTCGGTGGCCTTTCAGCGGAATGCGCGCGTAGCGAAGACGTACGGTGAGGTCAGGGCGCAAGTAACCCGCTGGCAGGCCAATACTTCGCTCCATTGGAGCGACGAGGACATCGAAAACGTGACATCCTACGTCGCCAGGACGTATTACAAGATTCCCTGCCCCAAGGACTGCTGAGGCGGGATGGGGGCTCCTACCGCTGATGCAAACGCCTGGGTCAGGCCCGGGCGTCGGGAACCAGCTGGCGTTCGAGCACTGCGATATGGTCTTTGAGCATCAGTTTGCGTCTTTTCAATCGCTTGAGCTGAAGCTCGTCCTGCACAGGATCCTCTGAGAGGCGGGTGATCACTTCGTCTAGATCGCGGTGCTCGATGCGGAGCACCGCGATCCGGTCACGGATCGCCACAGTCTCTTCCTCGGTCAGGTCTACTATCTCCATCAGCAACCTCCGGCGGAATGTAAGGGAAGGTGAGATCCTCCCTCGAGTTGGTATGTTACTGCAAAGTGGTGCCCGGGTGACAAGCCCCCCCCGGCGGCAATTCCGCTCATCATGCCCGCCGAAGGCACCACGGCCTCAATTGTACGCCTCGAACGCCGGCGCGGGTATCAACGTCCCCCGGTTTTGAATTCCGTATGATGTGCACGATCGGGCTCCGGCATTGGCGCCGACTCCATTCGGCATGAGCTGCGCGCGACGCTATGCAGACACGCTGGGGCCGCTCACCTAACACTGGAAGTGGACGGCGAACGATCCGACGCGGGCTCAGCGGCTTCACCTCGAGAGTCGGCGCTCGAGCGACGGCCTGATTGGCGCAGCGGCGCGGGGAGATGTCTTGCAGCGCGCGTGCGCCGTCCCGAAACGATGTGCCAGATGAGCAGCAGCGGCGCCCCGAGCCCGAGCAGCCAGTGAAACGCGCTGAGCCACGGACGCGTTTCTTCCGAGCCGAAGTAATACAGCGCGTAGCCTGAGACGATCAGCAGCAGCGCCAGGGTAGCGAGTGTGCTGCCGGCGAGCAGGTTCTTGCGTTGATGCCAGCCGCGCCGCACGTGGACCGGCAGCAGAGATCCCAACACGGCCAGCATGAGCATGGCCGCGGCGCCGTGCAGGCGCAGCCACCAGACTTCGAGCGCATGCGGGCGCTCGCCGAACTCGCCGTGCACATGGACGAAGTAATGGAACAGCAGCCAGAGCGCACCGCTTGCGAACAGCACGATGCCGCTCGCATAAACCCAGCGCAGGTGTCCGTGAGACAGGCGCATGGCTAGCTGCTCGGCTCGGCCGCGTGCATGAGACCGCTATGTGTCATTTCAATGCAACCTCATAGAACGCCAGCAGCCGCTTCACGCCGTCGGTGATGTGGCGGCACGACAGCGTCGCACCGCCGATATTCTTGATGTCCTCGTCGAGCTTCAGCCGATCGCCTGCGCGCTTGCCGACGAACTGGCGCCGCCATGCGGGCGTACGCACCTCGTAACCATAGCTCTCCCGATACTCCAGGATCTCGATCTGGCGCACGCTGCCATCGGCGTTCAAACCCGCGGCGTAGGTGATGAACTCATGCTTGCCGAGGACCTCATCGACGATGAAGAAACCGCCGTCGGCTGCGCGCCAGACGCGTTGTTCGCGTGCGCGTACATTGACGCCCGTGCGCCGCTCGATCTCACGACGCTGCTCATCGGAGATCTTCACCACTTCCGGCTGCGCGAACGACGCGCCGGGGAAGATCAGCTGCTGCGCCTGCTCGATACTGAGGTATTGCGTGGCGTAGGCGCCCGGCACGACGAGGACTGCGGCTGCGGGCGCCAGCGCCCATCTGTTGAAAACATCCATCCACAACACCTTCAGAGCGCGAATCCGTTTTTCGAGCGAACGCCATCGTAGACGGTATGGAGAGCTCCGTAAATACGACTGGCCGTGCGTCGCCCGCGGGCGTGCTCGCTGTGGGCGGTCGTCACCGCTCATCCGCCGCTGCCACTGTTATCAGAAGTTGATCCCCACTTTGAGGCGTACTTCCGTGCGCTCGAACTCGTCGAAATTCAAGCGCGAAGACAGAGCAGGGTCGCGCGGGCCACCCATGATCTGCGGCATGATCGACAGCGTGGCCCACCATTTCTGCGCTGCGTAGTGAATTGCCGGGCCGGCGAACAGCGCCCATGCCACTCGGTCGCCGAGATTCATATTGCCATAGACGCCTTGCAGACGAGCTTCCGGACCTGCAAACCAGTTGGGCGCAAAACGGTAGGACAGGCCGCTGGTGAGCTCGAGCTTGAGCTCGCGCTCCGTGGGCGCGCTGTCGGGAAAGCGCTCCCATTCGAACTCAGCGGTGAGGTTGGCCGCTGCAATGAGCTGGTCTTCGAGAAAATTCTTCTGCACGATGATCTTCGGCTCGAGCTCGTACCCGGTTCCGCTCTGACCAGATTCCTTATTCACCCGGCTGTAGCTCGGCTCGAAGTACAGGGCTACGCCGATCGGGTCCTTGTAAGGGCTGGTCAGCGCGTATTTGAATTCGAGCGACACACCTTGGAAGGCGAAGGCGTTCGTGTTCGGGAATTCGCGCTGTCCCGTTTCCGCGTCGATGGGGCCGGTGTTGTTGATGTGCTGATACACGGTATTCAAATAGCCGCTGGCCTGGAAGCGATCGGTGATCCCGTACTCGAGCTCGGTCCTCAGATCCAACGCGTCATAAGTGCCTTCACCTTTCCCCTGGCGCCACGTAGCCCATTGGTAGAACTCCCAGGCGCCCTTTGGCAGGGTCTCGGAACCGTAGGTGTAGCCCCACAGATTCTCGTCGGCCTGCGCACGTGCGCCGGCAAGTGCGCCCGCTATGCAGGACGCGATCAGCGCTCCCACCAGCCTGGTTTGCCCCTTTTCTTGGCTGGACATATGTTGCTGCCTCCTCTTTAAGTTTCTCCTTTTAGCTGGCTGACTGCTTCGTCACTTTACGAGAATAATAATGAGAACGATTCGCATATGCAAGATCTTTCGTGGATCTCCGGATCGAATGTCGAGCCCGATGTCGAGCTTCCGCGCTGGCCTTGCGATTGCTTTTGAGTGGAGGCGCGGTGATGATCTTCTTTGGCGACTACGCCGGCACGGCGCGCACCAGCGGCTTTCACTGGGTGAACCCGTTCTACCTGCGCCGGCGGCTGTCATTGCGCGCACACAATCTGACCACGCCGATTCTCAAAGTTAACGACGAGCGCGGCAATCCGATCGAGATCGGCGCCGTGGTGGTGTGGCGGGTGAACGATACCGCGCGCGCCGTGTTTCAGGTCGAGAACTACGTGGAGTACGTGCGCATCCAGTGCGAGTCTGCGGTGCGCGAAGTAGCGAGCCGCCATGCCTACGCACACAGCGATGAAATGCTGGCGGCGGTTCGGCACAAGACCTTGCGCGGCGATGTCGACAAGATCGGCGAGGTGCTGCGCCAGACCGTCCAGAACCATGTCAATGCCGCCGGCATCATGGTCGAGGAAGCGCGCATCGCGCACCTCGCCTATGCCCCGGAAATCGCTCAG
>JBGQKF010000199.1:0-7746 GCA_041499435.1 Gammaproteobacteria bacterium | reverse complement strand
CAGCGCTGCACGCGCTGCGCCTGCCCTGAACCATGCTGCATATTACAAACGGTGACGCCGCGGCCAATGTGCTGCGCCGGGCCGGGATCACCGAGGAGATTCTGCCGTGGCGCGATGTGCTGCATGAAGGGCCGGTGCCGGCCGGGCTCGATCTACGCGAGCTCTCCAAGGTGCGAGTGGAGTTCATTGCCGAGTGCGGGTGGGGAAGAGCCGAAGAGGTGGCGCGGCAGTTCGGCACACGCGACGCCGCTCTGGAGAAAAGCGCCCGCGATACTCCTGTAGTGATCTGGCTCGAGTCCGATCTCTACGACCAGCTGCAGCTGTGTCAGGTACTGGCCTGGTATCACGACCAATCCGCGATACCGCCTTTGTCGCTGATCAGCTCGAACGATCCGCAGGACGGAAGCTTCCGCGGCCTCGGCGCGATGCAGCCCGAGGCGATCGCTGAGCTCGCTCAGCGTGCCAATCCGGTGCGGCGCGATCAGCTCAAACTGGCGGCCCGCGCCTGGGAGGCTTTCCGCAGCCCGGATCCGGTGGCGCTCGACCGGCTGCAGCGCGAGGGCACGCAGGCGTTGCCCGATCTGGGCGCAGCGCTCAAACGATTGCTCGAGGAGTTGCCCAGTCGAGCCAATGGGCTGTCGGGCACTGAACAGGCCGCGTTAAAGGCCGTTGCCGAGGGCGCGCGTGCACCCGCAGAGGTCTTCGTAGCCGTGAACACACGCGAGGAGCGCCCGTTCATGGGCAATTGGCCGTTCTGGCGGCTGCTCGGACGGCTTTCGTCCGGAAGCACTGCGCTGCTGGAGCTGGCGAGCGGCGCGCGTCCCCGTTTTCCGCCGCAGGTGCCGGCTGCAGCGGCATTCGGTGCACAGCGCTTTCGCCTCACGCCCGCGGGGCGCGAGGTGCTCGCGGGCAAGCGCGATGCGATTCATACGATCGGCATAGATCGTTGGTGGGGTGGTACACACCTCACAACCGGTGGCACAGTGTGGCGGTGGGATGAGGCCTCGCAAACCTTATCCAGCGGTTGAAGCAGCCTTTTTTCACGCGACTCGATATCGGGCACGCAAAATGCGTGGTATACGACAGAACCCGTTGAGGTTCGAATGGCAGGGCGGAGGAGTAACTTAGACAAGAGGTATTTGCTATGGAACTGCTCCGACTCTTCGCTCTGGCCGCAACCGCGGCTCTCGCATCGTCAGCGGCGCTCGCCGGCGATACCGGGGCCGTGAGTGCCTACGGTGCCTACAATCAACCGGACGCGCGCGATTGGGTGCTTGCCCACGCCTTCGACACCAGTCCGGCAACCTCGCTCGATCAGGTCGTCAGGCAGCTCACCGTAGCAATCGATCGCCTGTCGGGCCATCGCCCTCCAAAAACTCCGCCTGTGATCCATCGCGTCTCTCATGCCGAGCTGGAGACCTACGTCTGCGAGACCAACTGCGCGATCAAGGCCTGGTACAAGCCGGGTGAAGGCATCTTCCTCGACAACAGCCTGATGCCGGAGAGCAACGCATTCGACCGGTCGATCCTGTTACACGAGATGGTGCATTATTTTCAAGACATGTCGGGTTATTACCGGGACGCCAGCCCGTGCGATCGCTGGCTGCAGCGCGAGCTCGACGCCTTTGCAGTACAGAACCGCTACCTTGGCGCGATCGGCAACCCCCATCGCGTTGCTTACGCCGGCAACAATTGCCACGCCGCCGGAGTGATGAACGACGGCATCCTGCGCCGACAAGTCTTCAGCGGCGCGACCCGGGACATCGACGCCGAGGACTGATCCGGGTCCGCATCTGGAAAAGCTAAAGAACAACGCCCCTTCAAGGGGCGTTGTCTTTTGGGGCATCCGATCTGCGTTATGCTCCGTATCAGTGCAGAGTCGGGTGACACTAGGTGTCCTGTCGTACGAACCTTGTGCCGCGCCAGTTGACTTACCTCAACCAATCGAACGATCCTTTACGCTTTGGATTGGAGTGCCGACTGCAGGTCCGCCCGACCCGGCACTGAGCGGCAAGACGAACTCTTTCAAGGATCCCGATGCACGCTACGCTGCCTCTGCTCCAGCAAACCGATTTCCCAGCCATCGCGCGCCGCTCCGTGGAGGTTCTGCAGGTCAATGTCGGTTATCGCTGCAATCAAAGCTGTGTTCACTGCCATGTCAACGCCGGTCCCACGCGCACGGAAGCGATCTCGCGCGAAGTGGCCGACCAGATCCTGCAGTATCTGCGCGGCACCCGCGTGCCGACGTTGGATATCACCGGCGGTGCACCCGAGCTCAGCGATCAGTTCCGCTACCTGGTTATACAGGCGCGTGCTCTGGGTATCCATGTCATGGATCGCTGCAATCTCACGATTCTCGAGGAGCCCGGACAGGAGGATCTCGTCGAGTTTCTCGCTGCCCATGGCGTAGAGGTGGTGGCCTCGCTGCCCTGCTATCTCGAGGACAACGTGAATCGGCAGCGCGGCGCGGGCGTGTTCCAGGCGAGCCTGCGCGCCTTACGCAGACTGAACGCGGCCGGCTACGCGAAGGGCGGCACCGGTCTCATGCTCAATCTCGTGTACAACCCGCAAGGCCCGTCGCTGCCCCCGAGCCAGGTGCAGCTCGAGGCGGATTACCGCCGCATCCTGGGAGATGAGCACGGCATTGCATTCAACCGGCTGTATACGCTTGCCAACATGCCGATCGCCCGCTTCGGCAGTACGCTGGTGTCCAAGGGCCAGTTCAGCAGCTACATGCGCCTGTTGAAGGATAGTTATCGAGCCGAGAATCTGGATCACGTGATGTGCCGCGCGCTGCTGTCGGTGGATTGGGAAGGCTATGTTTACGACTGTGACTTCAATCAGATGCTCGGCCTGCCATTCAAGCTCGGCCACAAATCACGCGTGAAGCTTACCGACCTGCAGCAAGTCGCCCTGCACGGGAATCCCATCCAGGTCGCCGATCACTGCTTCGGCTGCACGGCCGGGCAAGGCTCGAGCTGTGGCGGTGCATTGGCATGATAGACATCGACCACTAGCGTAAAGTCATGAGCCGGGCAAGGCTGGCGCTGCTGCTGTTGCTTTCCGTGTTGATCGCCGGCTTCTTCGCGTTGGGTCTGCATCGCTATCTCACTCTGGAATACTTGAAGACGCAGCAGGCCGCTATCGCTGCGCTATATGCCGCGCATCCGGTCGCCGTCGCGGCAGCGTACTTCGTGGCTTACGTAGTAGTCACCGCGCTATCGCTCCCGGGGGCGGCCTTGCTCACGTTGTTCGGAGGCGCCGTGTTCGGGCTTGCGCTGGGTACGTTGATCGTGTCGTTCGCCTCCAGCATCGGGGCGACGCTGGCATTTCTGTCGAGCCGTTTCCTGTTCCGCGATGCCGTTCAACACAAGTTCGGCGACCGGCTGCAGGTGGTGAACGCAGGGGTCGAGCGCGAAGGCGCGTTCTATCTGTTCACGCTGCGTCTGGTGCCGCTGTTCCCGTTCTTCGTGATCAACCTCGCCATGGGCTTGACGCCGATCCGCACGCGCACGTTCTACTGGGTGAGCCAGCTCGGCATGCTGCTGGGGACCATCGTCTACGTGAATGCGGGAGCGCAGCTTGCGCAGATCGAGTCCGCACGCGGGATCCTGTCGCCGACGCTGCTGATCTCGTTTGCGCTGCTCGGCGTGTTTCCACTGCTCGCGAAGAAGCTCGTCGAGCTGGTGCGCGTACGGCGCTCTCACGCCAAATGATGAAGCCGCGCCGTTTCGACCGCAATCTCATCGTGATCGGTGCCGGCTCGACCGGGCTGGTGGCGGCGTACATCGCCGCTGCGGTGAAGGCGAAGGTGACGTTGATCGAGCAGCATCGCATGGGCGGCGATTGCCTGAACACCGGCTGCGTCCCCTCCAAAGCGCTGATCCGCACGGCGAAGCTGCTGGCTGACATGAATCGTGCCGAGGCACTGGGCATTCGCCGCGCCGCATTCGAGTTCGACTTCGCCGAGGTGATGGAGCGCGTGCAGCGCGTGATTCGCACCGTGGCGCCGCACGACTCGGTGGAGCGCTACACCGCGCTCGGTGTGGAGTGCTTGATCGGCCGCGCGCGCATTACATCGCCTTGGTCGGTGGAGATTGCCCAGGCGAGTGGCACGCGCACGCTGACCACGCGTGCCATCATCATCGCCACCGGCGCGCGCCCTCTGGTGCCGCCGATTCCCGGCATCGAGAAGGCGCACTGCGTAACCTCGGACACCGTGTGGGAGCTGCGCGCGCTGCCGCGCCGCCTGCTGGTGCTGGGGGGCGGCCCGATCGGCTGCGAACTGGCGCAGTGCTTCGCCCGGTTCGGCTCGGAAGTGACGCAGGTGGAGATGGCCCCGCGCATCCTGCTGCGCGAAGACCCGGAGATCGTGGAGATGGTGGCGCAGCAGTTGCGCACCGATGGCGTACGCATGCTCACCGGACACAAGGCCTTGCGCATCGAAGCCGATGCGAGCGGCACAGTATTGGTCGCGCAAAGCGGCAGCGTAGAGGTGCGTGTGCCGTTCGACGTGCTGCTGAGCGCGGTCGGGCGCGTGCCGAACACCGAAGGCTACGGGCTGGAGGAGCTCGGCATCGGTCTCACCAGGCAGCGTACCATCCAGACCAACGCGTATCTGCAGACCATCCATCCCAACATCTACGCGTGCGGCGACGTGGCCGGTCCTTATCAATTCACGCATACCGGTTCGCATCAGGCCTGGTACGGTGCGGTGAATGCTCTGTTCGGCGGCGTGAAGAAATTCCGCGCCGATTACTCCGTTATCCCGTGGTGCACGTTCACCGATCCGGAGCTCGCGCGCGTGGGATTGAACGAAAGCGAGGCGCGCGAAAGGGGCATCGCGCATGAAGTCGTGCGCTACGCGATCGATGATCTCGATCGCGCGATCGCCGACGAGGAGGCGCGTGGCGAGGTGAAAGTTTTGACCGTGCCCGGTAAAGATCGCATCCTGGGCGCGACCATCTGCGGCAGCCATGCCGGCGATCTGATCATCGAGTTCATCACGGCGATGAAAAACGGCATCGGGCTCAACCAAATTCTGGGCACCATTCACATCTATCCCACGCTAGTTGAAGCCAACAAGATGGCAGCGGGCGTGTGGAAGCGCACGCACGCGCCTCTCGGGCTGCTGCGCTGGGTCGAGCGCTATCATGCGTGGCGGCGGGGGTGAGATGGAGCCGCCCAGTGGATTGCCGAGTGAAGTGAGCAGACTCACCATCATCATGCCGGTGCTGAACGAGGCGAGTGACATCGAAGCCGCGCTGCAGGCGCTGCAATCATTGCGTGCTCGCGGTCACGAGCTGATCGTGGTCGATGGCGGCAGCGCCGATGCGACTGCACGCCTGGCAGCCGGCGCCGCCGATCGGGTGATCGATGCGCCGCGCGGACGTGCACATCAGATGAACGCCGGGGCTGGCGTCGCATGTGGCGATGTGCTGCTGTTTCTGCATGCGGATACGCGCTTGCCCAATGATGCGGGCGCGATCGTGGTCGAGGCTCTGCGCCAGTCGGGTCGCTGCTGGGGACGCTTCGATGTGCGCATCGATAGTGCGCGCCCGATACTCCGGCTGGTCGCGTTGATGATGAACCTGCGTTCGCGTCTCACCGGCATCTGCACCGGCGATCAGGCGATCTTCGTCACGGCAAAGGCGTTCACGCGCGTCGGCGGTTACCCGCCGCTGGCACTGATGGAGGACATTGCTTTGTCATCGCAGTTGCGCCGTTGCAGCAAGCCGGTCGCGCTGCGTGCGACGGCGGTCACCTCGGCGCGGCGCTGGGAGCGCAATGGCGTGCTGCGCACGATTGCTCTGATGTGGTGGTTGCGGCTGCGTTACTTCTTCGGCGCCGCCCCAGCGCACCTCGCCGAAATCTATGAGCAGCGCTAGCGTCTGTGAGGTAGCGGTGTTCGCCAAAGCAGCTCTGGCCGGGGAGGCAAAGACACGCCTGATCCCGGAGCTCGGCGCCGTGGGCGCGGCGGGGCTGCATCTTGCGCTCGTGAGACAGGCGCTGGAGACCGCGCTTGCCGCGGACGTCGGTCGCGTAGAGCTGTGGTATACGCGACAGGACGCGGCTTTGAACGATGTTGCCGCAAAGCTGGGAGTACACACGCGCCAGCAATGCACCGGCGATCTCGGTGCGCGCATGTCGCACTGCTTCGATCGACTGTTAGCGCACGCCTCAGGCGTGATCCTGGTGGGCAGCGACTGTCCGTCGCGGAGCCGGCAGGATTTCCGGGAAGCAAGCGTAGAGCTCCGGTCCGGATGCAACGCGGTGCTCGGGCCGACCGAGGATGGCGGCTATCATTTGATTGCGCTTCGCAAGGTGCAAGCGGCTCTGTTCGCCGGCATCGACTGGAGCACGCCGCTCGTGATGCAACAGACACGCGAGCGGATGCGCGCGCTGAGACTGCGCTGGCACGAGCTGCCCATGCGCTGGGATATCGATCGCCCCGAAGATCTCGCACGTCTGCGCACCGATCCGCAATTCGCTGAGCTCACCAGCTCGTACACATGAAGCGCCTGCTCCTGGTGGGCGGCGGACATGCTCATGTCGAAGTGCTGCGCCGCTTCGGTCTGGCTCCGGTGGAGGGTGCCGAAATCGTACTGGTCAGCCCATCGCGCCATACCGCTTACTCAGGGATGCTCCCCGGGCTGATCGCCGGACACTACAGTCGACGCGATAGCCATATCGATCTGGAGCGCCTGGCACACGCGGCGCGTGTGCGATTCGTGCAGGACTATGCGGTTGCGCTGGATGCGGGCCGCCGCACCGTGGCGTGCGCAAAGGGCAGTACTGTGTCCTACGATGTGTTGTCGCTGGATATCGGCTCGGTGCCCAATAACGGTTCGATCGAACACGCCGAGCGCGTCGGATTTCCGGTGAAGCCGGTGGATCGTCTGCTCGCTGGCGTCGAGACGGTGGTCGCAGCGGCGCGACGTGGCCATCTCGACATTGCCATCGTGGGCGCAGGTGCGGGCGGTGTCGAGCTCTGCCTGGCGCTCGACTATCGTGTGCGCCGCGAGGCGGGTGCAGCGCGTTTCTTCCTTCTCACCGCGACCAGTGCCGTGCTCCCGGGCTACAGCGAGACTGTGCGCCGAAGCGTGCTGCACGTCCTGCAGCAACGTGGCATTACCGTGCGCGTCGGGCGGCACGTCGTCGCGGCAGATGACCACGGCATTGTCCTGGATGACGGCGAGCGCATCGCGGCCAATCCAGTCATCTGGGTGACGGGGCCCGCGCCTGCACCGTGGCTGCGCAACAGCGGGCTCACCCTCGACGCTGAAGGATTCGTACTGGTCAACGATCGGTTGCAGTCGACCTCTCACACGGATATCTTCGCTGCCGGCGACGTGGCCACGATGGTGGATCATCCGCGGCCCAAATCCGGCGTCTATGCCGTGCGTCACGGACCGCCGCTCGCCGCCAATCTGCGCGCCGCTTTGCGCGGCGCGCCACTCATTTCATTCCAACCGCAGCGACGTGCGCTGCAGCTGATCACCACGGGAGAGCGCTACGCCATTGCCGCGTGGGGCGAGCTTGCATTCGAGGGCCGCTGGGTCTGGCGCTGGAAGGATTGGATCGACCGGCGTTTCGTCGCTCGCTATATATAACCGAAGCCGATCAGAGTCGCGACAGCAGCTGCTCCAGCACCGCGTTGTCCACCGGTTTGGTGAGCACCAAGATGTATTGGACAGGGTGCGCGCTTCAGGTCAACAATCCGGCGCATCACCTCAAGGAGAGCTT
>JBGQKF010000198.1:0-7753 GCA_041499435.1 Gammaproteobacteria bacterium | reverse complement strand
TTCATCGACGCGGTCCGCGTGCCAAGCCACGCGAAAAAACGGCGCTGATTACTGGAAGGGCTTCAGCATGCTGCCTTGGAGGTGAACTTAATTTAGGCAGGGCTCGGACCTGACAATGACCGGTATGGAGGAATGCTTGCTACTTCCGCTTGTGGCCGCTTCCGGCCTTCGACATTGGAGACTTGTGGCGACCTCGGCGTACACTATCCGTCGCGTCGAATTGCGATTGATACAATTCAGACTGGGGATCGAGGCGAATCGTAATCCGTCAGTTGGGCGGACTGAGATCTCGTGCTGAGCGTTGGGGCTCACGTAGGCGGCTCACACATAGTGCATAGAATGGTTTTCTCTGCGATCTCTGCTCCGTCTGCGCCTCTGCGTTGGATTTGGACGTTTCAGGGTTTCCCAGACACCAGCACTCGCATATCGATCAGCGCCTGCTTCTCATTGAAGAATGCAAGACTGTAGATCTCGCGAATGTTGCCACGCTGATCGATCAAGTACACGCGCGCCGGATGATCGAGCTCGCCCTTGGGCAGCAGCTTGGTCCACTCGTCATAGGCTTTGAGTACCGGCTTGGTGCGCTCGGAGGTCTCGCGCAAGAAGCGCCAGCCCGAAAGATCAGCGCCGTAGCGTTGCGCGTACTCTTTGAGCTTGTCCGGAGTGTCGGTCTCGGGATCGACGGTCACTGAGATCAAATTCGCTGTTCTATTGAACAACCCTTCGGCCTTCAGACCCGCCTGCAGGTTGGCCATCTGCTGAGAGATCAGCGGGCAAACGCCCGGACACGACGTAAAGATGAATGCGAGCAGTACTGCACGTCCACGGTAGTCCGAAAGCCGGACCGCCTTACCGCTGGTATCGCGCAATGTGAAGTCAGGTGCCGGCGCGATCACCGACAAGCTTGGATTGGCGGAGACTGGTTGCGGTTCGTTGGCGAACGAGCTTTTCGCGTAGACCGCGAAGGCAACCAATACTCCAAACACAATCAGTTTGATCATCTGCTCCAGCCTTTGACTTGCCCCCACCCTAACCCTCCCCCGCAAGCGGGGGAGGGAAACGAAGTGAGGCCCCTGCACATCGCTCTTCACCCTTGACGGATACACGCCTTCCCTCATTCCCTCAATTCAAAAGCATGTCATGCGGCCGTGCCGGTCCTTCTGGCGCCTTGGTGAAATCGATCTTGAAGTTGGGATCGAGTTTCATGCGGCCGTCGGGCCCGATCTGCACCAGTTGCATAGAGTAGCGCGGCGAATAATCGATGCTGCTGATCGCCGAGTTGGTGAAGTACAGGCGCCGCCCGTCGTAGGTGACGTGCATCATGTTCGGCTGGACTACGCCCTGAATAGTATCGTGCAGCTTGATGTGCTCGGGATCGGAAATATCCCAAGCCTGGATCTCGCTCCCCACGAAGCAGCTCAGATAGAGATACTTGTCGTCCGGCGACTGTCGCAGATCGGCGGGGCTGCAGCCGGGGCCGGTGTCCGCTGCCTTTTTGTAGGTGAAAGTGCCGTCATCGCTCATCTTGAACATCCAGATGGAGTTGCCGGCGCTGCTGATGTTGTAGCCGTACTTCGCGCCAGGCTTCAGCATCCATCGCGCGGCGAGCATCACTGCATCCTTTTCCGACGAGAGTGTCTGGATGATCTTGCGCTCCTTCAGATCCCAGACCAGCAGGGTGTTTGGATTCGACCAGGTGCTCGGATCCCACTTGTCGAACGGCGTCATCCACGTCTTTTGCGGGAACCAGGTGGAGGTGATCATGCGGTTGAATTCCGGCTTCACCACCGTTTCGTAAGGATTGTTGGTAGCACTGTGGCTCGCGACGAAGCGCCCGTCGTTGGTGAATTCTGCGAGCCCTCCCGGTCCGGTACCGTCAGGTCCGGACGCCATGCTGATGAGCATCCGCCCCGGGATCGCATAGGGCGTGTGCGGGCCGGTCAGGCCGGTGAGCTGCGCGACGTTGTCGATGACCTTGATGAGCTTCGGGTTCATCGGGTCCTCGCCGACGTCGAAGATGAACATGCGGCTGGTATTGAGCGAGGCGGCCCAGATCTTGGTGCGGTCGTCGGTGAAGCCGATATGGTGCGCTTCGTTACCCGTGGACCCGACGGGGACTTTCTTCAGTATCTTCCCGTAAGTGGGCGAAGCGAGGCTTACGTCGATGACGGCGAGAAAATCTTCGCCCGTGCCTGCAGGCAGAGCCCACAGGTACATCACCTTTTCCGGCTGCTTGAGCGCTTTGATATAGGGGGAGATGCACGTCTCCGCGCCCGATTGCACGGGCGGGTACGCGAGCCCAAGCGCGGCGGCTATGGCAAGGGGGGCGAGACGTGACTGTTGCGTGCGGCGCATACGAACCTCCATTCGAGTTGGAATCCCAGAGCAGCGAGATATATTCTGCTCCTGAAATCGGTCAACGCAAACACGAGGGCGATGGCTCCTTAGCTACTGTCCCAGGGCTATCCCCGGCGTTGAAGCAGGCTGAAAATCAATACACCGAGCGCCCGCCGCTGATATCGAACAACTGGCCGGTGGAGAACGAGCACTCGTCCGAGGACAGCCACGCGACCATCGCGGCAATTTCCTCGGGCCGCACGAACCGGCCTTTGGGCACCTGCTCCACCATCCACTTCACTTTCTCCGGGGTGAAGCTCTTCAGGATATCGGTCTCGGCCACCGACGGACACACAGCGTTCACCAGGATCTCAGTGTCGGCGAGCTCGCGTCCGAGCGCTTTGGTGAGCGCGATGACGGCCGCCTTCGAGGCGCCGTAAGCAGAGAAGTTGGGTGTGCCGTTCTTGCCGGCGATGGAAGCGATGTTCACGATGCGCCCATAGTTCTGCTTGCGCATGATCGGCACCACATGCTTGCAGCAGAGAAAGACGCCCGTCACGTTCACGTCCATGATCTTGCGAAACGCCGAGAGCTCGTACTCCCAGGTCTGCACGATCGGGCCACCGATCCCGGCGTTGTTGACGAGAATGTCGACCTTCCCGAAGCGTTGCACGGTCGATTGCGCGGCGCGGCTCACCGCATTCTCATCGGCGACATCGACTTCCTCGGCCACCACCCGGCCCCACTCGGACAGCCGTTGCCCGGCGATGCGCAGCGCGGCGGGGTCGATGTCCCAGATCGATACGGACGCGCCCGATTGCAGCAGACGGTGCGCAATGGCGTAGCCGATGCCGCGTGCGGCGCCAGTGACGATGGCAGCGCGGGCGGTCAGGTCGATTTTGTTCATGAATTGCTCGTAGAAGACGTAGCCTGCTGCGCAGTCTGGCAGCTTTGGAAGGTGCGGGCAACTGTACGACTACACCCAACACAGAGGCACAGAGGGCACAAAGAGCACAGAGAAATTCCGCTTTGGATAGAACGACTACGCGAACTCGGCGGCATTGGTCATGGCCTCCGTTCGCTGGTCACATTACCCATCAGACCGAGAGCGAGTCGCTTCAGCGCGATTTCTCTGTGCCCCTCTGTGCCCTCTGTCCCTCTGTGTTGGGTGTAGGCTGTAGCGCGAGCGCTCAAAACTTACCGAACTTCAAATACGCTTCCTGCGGATCCATGCCCGCGAGGATCGCGGTCCGCACTTTGTTCTCCGTCTGCAGCACCTCCTCCGTCTTGCTCACCGCCTCGTCAACCACTGCCGCTGGGATTACCACCACGCCGTCGCGATCGCCCAGCAGGTAATCGCCACTGCTGATGGTGACTTCGCCGATGGTGATCGGCTCGCCGAAGCGGTCCGGTACCCAGCGCCCCACGATGTCCTTGGGTGTGTTGAAGCTGCAGAACACCGGGAAGCCCAGCTCGAGAATGAAGTCCGTATCGCGACAGCCCCCATCGACGACGTAGCCGCGCAGACCGCGAAAGTTCAAGGTCTCCGCAGAGAGCTCGCCCATCAGAGCAATCTCGTAGGTGTTCGGCTGGCAGACCAGCACCTTGCCGGCAGGCGCTTTCGACAACAGACCGGTCCACTGCACCAGCGTATCGTGCGGATCGCGCGTCATGTCGATGTGGCCACTCACGGTGTAGATCTCGCCGGCAAGCTTGCGCGTGGGATCGAGCGGGCGGATGCTCGGCGGCAACACGCACCGCCCATAACCCATCCCCCGCAGCACGTCATGCACGGCGGCGGCGTAGCAGTTCAACAAGCGTGCAGTAAGGGCGTCGGAGCGGTCGGACATCAGGAGTCAGGAGTAGTTTAGTCCATCAAATAGTGTAGCGCCTTTCACGTGCTTTATTCCTTCACCTCCTTCACCCTTCAAGCACTCTAACGCCCCGTCTGCGTCACCGCGGCTTCGGCTTCCGTGGCCGTCATTATGCGGGTGCGCAGCGCAATCAGCTCGTTGACGACGAGCGCTGCGATGACGATCAAACCGCCCAGCAGCGCGAGGCGATCGGGATGCTCGCCGACCACGAGCCATGTGGAGAGCGTTCCGAACACCGTTTCGAGCACGGCGAGGAGGCCCAGCTCGGCGGCAGCCAGCCGCGGCGCCGCAGCCAGCATTAGCAGACAGCCGAGACCGAGCTGCACCACGCCCATGATCGCGAGCAGCGACAAATCGAGCGCTGTCGCCTGCATCGGCAGAGCAAACGGCAGCGTGGCCGCCATCGAGAATAGACCCGACCACACCAGCGTGGGGATCATATCAACATGCGCGTGCGTCCTGCGCAGGAGGACGACGTTGCAGGCGAAGGCGAGCGGAATGGCGAGTGCGATGAGATTGCCAGCCAGGCCGTCGCCGTTCACCGACTCGACGAACATCAGCACGATGCCCACGAGCGCGGCCGCCATGGCAACCCAGATCCTGCCTGGTACCCGTTCATGCAGGAACAGCTTGCCCATCATCGCTGCGGCGAACGGCGATAAGCTGGAGAGCACGAGCACGTTGGCCACGGTCGTACGCCCCAGCGCCAGAATGAAGCAGATGTACATGAGCGCCCAGAGTGCGCCGACCACCATGCCGGGCTTTCCGACAGCTTTGATGCGCTCCCAGGTCGCGCCTCGGTATTGGACGATCAGCACACCGAGCACGAACAGCGTCATGAACAAAGAGCGCCAGAAGGTGAGCTCCCAACCATCGGTGAGCTTCATGTTGCGCACCAGGACCCCGGCCGTGGCCCAACAGGAAGTCGCGCCGACCATGAACAGGACGCCGCGGTGATGCTCGCGGGGATTCATGGCGCTAATTCACAAGCGAAGTTGAGATCTGTGGTCATGTGCAGAAAACCGAACCTCAACGCAAAAGCGCAAAAGACGCAAAAGGACGCAAAAGGAGAATCAACAAACACTGCAGTACGGGCGGACGGGGTTGCGAGTCTTTCTGGGATGCAGAGCACCCACAACGCGACGATCTAGCCCGGCTGCTGGCCCCGTTTCGCTTTCCTTTGCGGCCTTCGCGTTCTTTGCGCTTTTGCGTTGAGGTTCGGTTTAGAAGGATCTAGTAAGTAGCCCGCCCGCCCGACACATCGAACACCGCTCCGGTGCTGAACGACGCGTCTTCGGTGCACAGCCAGCAGACGATGGAGGCGATCTCTTCCACCTGCCCGAACCGGCCCATCGGTATCTTCTGCAGCATGTAATCGATGTGCTGCTGCGAGACTTGATCGAAGATCGGCGTTTTCACAGCGGCCGGCGTGATGCAATTGACCGTGATGTTCTGCTTGGCAAGCTCCTTGCCGAGCGACTTAGTGAGGCCGATCACCGCTGCTTTCGATGAGCTGTAGGCCGATGCGGTCGGGTTGCCCTCTTTGCCGGCGATGGATGCGATGTTGACGATTCGGCCATAGCCGTTCTTCTGCAGGTGCGGAACCACTTCGCGGCAGGTGTAGAAGGTGCCGTGCAAGTTGACGTCATGCACGCGGATCCATTCGTCTACCGGGAATTCCCACAACGTCTTGTTGGCCCCGGCTACACCGGCCGAATTGACCAGCACGTCAATCTTGCCGAGGGCCGACGCGGTGTCCTTTGCGGCGGCGGCGACCTGGCTGTAATTCGAGACGTCGACGACGGCCGTGTGCACTTTGCCTTTCGCGCCGAGCTCCTTGGCGGTTTTCGCCAGTGCGGCAGCGTCGCGGTCCCACAGACTCACAGTCGCACCCGAATCAGCCATGCGTTGCGCGATGGCGAGCCCGATCCCCGACACGCCACCGGTGACGATGCATACGCGCCCGTTCAGGTCTAGCTGGTTCATGGTTCTCTCCCGATTACGAAGGCGGGATTTTATCAGCTTTGCATCGGGCCACTGCCGAAGCTAAGCCATGAAACAAACCAAACTTCAACGCAAAGGCGCTAAGAACGCAAAGTGCGCAAAAAAAGGCGGCTCAAAGTGACTCAGAACATGCGTCCCCAATCTCGCAGGCATTCCCGAACCCGGTGCGTCACAGTGTCGGGTCACTTTTGCGAACTTTGCGGTCCTTTGCGGCCTTTGCGTCATCTTTCCGGTTTGGGCTGTTTGGCCTTAGTGCGCACGCAGCGCATACACCAGCAGCGCCGCAACCACGATCCCGCCCACAATCCAAACCCACGTCGGGATCGTCGGGTACTTGACCCCGGGCGGAAGCGTCAAGTCATCCGCCGCTTCGCCTGCGCCGCCGGTTTCAGCGGCGGCAGCCGGCGGGGCGATGGTCTCATTGAAGCGCGCGAAGAAGTCGTCCGCCATTTTTCGGGCGACGCCATCGATCAAACGCGAGCCGACCTGCGCAAGCCGGCCGCCTACGCTGGCGTTGGCGCTGAAGCGCAGCCGCGTGGAGCTGTTCTCGGGCACCAGCTCGACATGTGCCCCGCCTTTGCCGAAACCCGCAGCGCCGCCGGAACCTTCGAAAGCGAGCGAGTACGAGCTCGGTGGATTGAGATCGGTCAACTTCAACTTGCCGCTGAAGTGCGCTTTCACCGGCCCGACCGCTGCCACCATGGCTACGGCATACTCGGTGTCCGAGACCTTATCGATGCTCTCGCAGCCGGGGATGCAGGCCTTCAGGACCTCAGGGTCGTTCAGGGCTTCCCACACGCGCTGCTGAGGCAGAGGGATGAGCTGCTCGCCGGTCATTTCCATACGCAGGGCCTCCATGAGAAAAATCAGGCGTGAGAGGGGGGCGCTTGCAGAGCGTCCGCGCCAACGATACCAAGCTGTCGATATTGTGCGCCGGCAGGAACGCATCGACATGCGGCAGCATCGTGCGCACTCCGGTCGCGCGTGGCTCGAACCCTTCATAACGCAACAGAGGGTTCAGCCAGAGCAGCTTGCGGCAGGACTTGTGCAGCCGTTCCATAGCTTCACTCAGCTCTACGCCGAGATCGCGGTCCAGGCCGTCGCTGATGAGCAGCACGACCGCATTCTGTCCGAGTACCCGGCGCGACCAGCGCAGATTGAATTCCTTCAAGCAAGTGCCGATCCGCGTGCCCCCCGACCAGTCGGCAACCGCCTGCGCGACTCCACTCAGTGCCACGTCGACGTCACGGTGCCGCAGGTGGCGCGTGATATTGGTCAAGCGCGTCCCGAACACGAAGGTATGCACTCGGTCGCGATCGTTGGTGAGCGCATGCAGGAAGTGCAGAAACATGCGCGAATAGCGACTCATCGAACCGGAGATATCGCACAACACGATAAGCGGTGGATGCTGGCGCCGTGGCGAGCGGAAGCGCAGCGGGATGACGTCGCTGTTTCCGCGCAGACTCGCGCGCAGTGTAGCGCGCAGGTCCGCACGCCGGCCGTGTGCATCCACCGCCAGGCGTCGCGTGCGAATCTCG
>JBGQKF010000197.1:0-7763 GCA_041499435.1 Gammaproteobacteria bacterium | reverse complement strand
CGCAAGGTCAGCCGTGTGTTCGTGTGCGGGCTGGCGACCGATTACTGCGTGGCGTGGTCGGCGCTGGATGCGCGCAAGTTCGGATTTCAAGCGGACGTCATCGAGGACGCATCGCGCGGTATCGATTTGAACGGCTCGCTCGCCGCGGCATGGAAGGACATGGAGAAGGCGGGAGTGAAGCGCATCCAGTCGAGCGACATCGAGATGGCTTGAAGCGCACGTGCGGTTGCCAAAGGCGGGCCCTGGCGGCCCGCCTTTTTATTTTCACACAAACTGGGCTTTGACCAATCCCACGCCGCTGAACTCAGTTTCGAACGTGTCGCCGGCGCCGATCGCCATCGGCTTGGTGAACGACCCGGTGATGATACGCTCACCGGCCTGCAGGCGTCTGCCATAGCGGTGCAAAGCGTTGGCGAGCCACGCCACGGTCTGCAATTGATTGTCGATCGCTTCGCGTCCCAGTGCCGTCGCCTTGACCCCACCGTTGATGCGCACTACGGCGCGCACGTCGCCGAAATCGAGCTTCCCCGAGAACGGGGTCGCGGCGCCGTGCACGAAGGCGCGCTGGGCGACATTGTCGGTGAGCGCCAGCGGCATATCCACACGCATGTCCGCCCCGCGCATCTCCACGATTTCGAACGCAGGTGCAATGGTGCCGATGGCGCGCTGCGCATCTTCGACGGTCGCATTCGGGCCGGACAGGTCTTGCGCCATGGTGAGCAGAAGCTCGTTCTCCACGAGCGGTTTGCGCAACTCGTCCAAACGGAAAGTGTGTCCCGTGGAGATGCTCCCGGACTCGAGCAGATAACCGAACACCGGCTCCTTGCCGCCGAACATCTCGCGCATGGCGTCGGCGGTCAGGCCTACCTTCCAGCCGGCTTGCTTTTCGCCGCGTGCGAGCTTGCGCTCGAGCAGACCGAGCTGCACGCGATACGCTTGCGCCAGGTCGAGCTTGCCTCGCCATGCTTCGGGGAAGAATTCGCCGCGTTGGTGGCACTCCCAAAGATCCTGCACGGTCTGCTCGGTCGACATCAGGCTTTCTCCTCGTATCGTCGGTCAGTATGGCATGCACCAAACAAAAGGACGAGCCTTGGGCCCGTCCTTTTTCATCGCCTTGAAACGGCTGCTTACTCCGTGACCGGCTGCGGCATCAATTTCTCACGGTAAGTCTTAAGAGCCTCCAGCGCCAGCGGCTGCAGCCCTTCACCATTGTCATCATCCACCCACTTGATGATCGCGCGCCGCATGCGCGGATCCCAGAAGCGGCGGATGTGTCCTGCGACGCCATCCAGCGCAACCTGATGATCCGGCTCCGACTTGAAGAAGTTGGCGATGTCGTTCGCCATCTTTACCAGATGATGTATGTCCATCACACCTTCGCCTTCTCGTGCGCCGGCAGCAGTGAGCGCTGCTGCTGATCGAACTCGTTGAAGCTCTTCTGCCATGTCGACGGCTGCATCACGCGTGTCACTTGCACTGCGGTGACCTTGTACTCCGGACAATTGGTCGCCCAATCCGAGTTATCGGTGGTGACCACATTCGCACCCGAGAACGGATGATGGAACGTGGTATACACCACACCGGGCTGAATGCGCTCGGTGATCACAGCACGCAACACCGTTTCGCCGGCGCGGCTGCGGATGCCGACCCAGTCGCCATCCTTGATGCCCCGCTGCTCGGCATCGTGCGGATGGATCTCCAGCTTGTCCTCGTCGTGCCACATCAAGTTCGCGGTACGGCGCGTCTGCGCGCCGACGTTGTACTGCGAAAGAATGCGTCCGGTGGTGAGCAGCAGCGGATACTGCGAGTTGGTGCGCTCGTCGGTCGGGATGTACTCCGTGATCACGAACCTGCCCTTGCCGCGCACGAACTCCTGCACGTGCATGACCGGCGTGCCTTCCGGCGCCCCCTCGTTGCACGGCCATTGAATGCTGCCGAGCTGGTCGATCTTCTCGTAGGTCACGCCGTGGAAGGTCGGCGTCAAGCGCGCGATCTCATCCATGATTTCAGACGGATGGTTGTAGTGCATCGGATAGCCGAACGCATTGGACAGTGCCATCGTCACTTCCCAGTCCGACATCCCGGCAAGTGCCGGCATCACCTTGCGCACGCGCGAGATGCGGCGCTCGGCGTTGGTGAACGTGCCATCCTTTTCGAGGAAGCTCGAGCCGGGGAGGAACACGTGTGCGAACTTGGCCGTCTCGTTCAAAAAGATGTCCTGCACGACCAGACACTCGAGTGCGCTCAGCGCCGCGGTCACGTGCTGCGTGTCGGGATCGGACTGCGCCACGTCCTCACCTTGCACGTACAGGCCGAGGAAGGAGCCGTCGAGCGAGGCATCGAACATGTTGGGGATGCGCAGCCCCGGCTCGGGGTCGAGCTTCACCTTCCAGTCGCCCTCGAACAGCGAGCGTGTGGCTGCGTCCGAAATGTGGCGGTAACCGGGCAACTCATGCGGGAACGAGCCCATGTCGCACGAGCCCTGCACATTATTCTGTCCGCGCAGCGGGTTTACGCCCACACCTTCGCGTCCGATGTTGCCGGTAGCCATGGCGAGGTTGGCGATGCCGATCACCATGGTCGAGCCCTGACTGTGCTCGGTGACCCCCAGACCGTAGTAGATCGCGGCGTTGGGCACGCTCGCATACAAGCGCGCGGCGCCGCGAATCTGCTGAGCGGGAACGCCAGTGATGGGCTCCATCGCCTCGGGCGAGTTGCGCGGCTCACTCACGAAGGCTTTCCACTTCTCGAACTCCTTCACCTCGCAGCGCGCGCGCACGAAGTCTTCCTTCAGCAGGCCCTCGGTGACCACGACGTGCGCCAGCGAGTTGATCACGGCGACGTTCGTGCCCGGGCGCAACTGCAAATGGTAGTCCGCCTCGACATGAGGCTGGCGCACCAGGCCGATGGTGCGCGGATCGACTACGATCAGTTTCGCACCCTCGCGCAGGCGCCGCTTCATGTGCGAAGCGAACACCGGGTGGCCATCGGTGGGGCTCGCGCCGATCACCATCATGACGTCGGCCTGGTCGACCGAATCGAAGTCCTGCGTGCCAGCGGATTCGCCCAACGTGGTCTTCAAGCCATACCCGGTCGGCGAGTGGCATACGCGGGCACAGGTGTCGACGTTGTTGTTGCCGAATGCGGCACGCACCAGCTTCTGCACGAGATAGGTTTCTTCGTTGGTACACCGCGAAGAGGTGATGCCGCCCACCGCACCGCGTCCGTACTTCTGCTGAATGCGCTTGAACTCGGACGCTGCATAGTTGATCGCCTCGTCCCAGGACACTTCCTGCCAGGGATCGGTGATCTTCTTGCGGATCATCGGCGTGCGGATGCGATCGGGGTGTGTGGCATAGCCCCATGCGAACCGGCCCTTGACGCACGAGTGGCCGTGGTTGGCCTTGCCGTCCTTGTCGGGCACCATGCGCACGACCTCAGAGCCCTTCATCTCCGCGCGGAACGAGCAGCCCACACCGCAGTAAGCGCACGTCGTCACTTCGCTGTGATCGGGCTGGCCCGCGTCGATGATGGACTTTTCCATCAGCGTCGAGGTCGGACAGGCCTGCACGCAGGCGCCGCAGGAGACGCATTCGGACTTGAGGAAATCGGTTGGGCCGGCGGCGATCACCGATGCGAAGCCGCGGCCGTCGACCGTCAACGCGAACGTGCCTTGCACTTCCTCGCACGCGCGCACGCAGCGCGAGCAGACGATGCACTTGGTGGGATCGAAGGTGAAGTACGGATTGGACTCGTCCTTGGCCGAGCTCAGGTGGTTGGCACCTTCATACCCATAACGCACCTCGCGCAGGCCGACTACGCCGGCCATCTCCTGCAGCTCGCAGTTGCCATTCGCGGGACAGGTCAGGCAATCGAGCGGGTGATCCGAGATGTAGAGCTCCATCACGCCGCGGCGCAGCTTGGCGAGCTTCGTACTCTGCGTGCGCACTTTCATGCCGGTCTCGACCAGCGTCGTACACGACGCGGGATAGCCTTTGCGCCCCTCGATCTCGACCAGACACAAGCGGCACGAGCCGAAGGATTCCATCATGTCGGTAGCGCACAGCTTCGGCACCTTGACGCCCACGTCCATTGCAGCGCGCATCACCGATGTGCCATCGGGCACCGTTACGGAAACGCCGTCGATGAAAAGCGTCACCTGCTTTGCGGAAACACGGGCTGGTGTGCCGGCATCGAGCTCTTTGACTGAGTACATAGGCTTGCCTCCTGTCCCTTCAAGCGGCCTTGGCCGGCTTGTTTGCAGGGTTGCTGCCGAAATCTTCCGGAAAGTGATCGAGCGCGCTCAGCACGGGAAACGGCGTCATGCCGCCCATCGCGCAAAGCGACCCGTCCACCATGGTCTCGCATAGATCGCGCAGCAGCGTGATATTGGCTTCGCGCTGCTCGCCGTTCATGATGCGCTCGATCACCTCGACACCACGAGTGGAGCCGATGCGGCAGGGCGTGCATTTGCCGCAGGATTCGATCGAGCAGAACTCCATCGCATAGCGCGCCATGCGTGCCATATCGACGGTATCGTCGAAAGCAACCACGCCGCCATGGCCGATCATTGCGCCGAGCTTGGCGAAAGCTTCATAGTCGAGCGGTGTGTCGAACTGCGACTCGGGCAGGAACGCGCCGAGCGGCCCGCCGACCTGCACCGCGCGGATCGGCCGACCGGTCGCAGAGCCGCCGCCATAATCGTAGAGCAGCTCGTGCAACGTCAGCCCGAAGGCTTTTTCCACCAGGCCGCCGTGCTTGATGTTGCCGGCAAGCTGGAAGGGCAGGGTGCCGCGCGAGCGTCCCATGCCGAAATCGCGGTAGTAGGCAGCACCCTTGTCGAGAATGATCGGCACCGAAGCGAACGTGATCACGTTGTTGATCACGGTGGGCTTGCCGAACAATCCCTGGATCGCCGGCAGCGGGGGCTTGTAGCGCACCATGCCGCGCTTGCCTTCCAGGCTCTCCAGCATCGCGGTCTCTTCGCCGCAGATGTATGCGCCGGCACCGCGCCGCACTTCCAGATTGAACGCCTTGCCGCTGCCGAGCACGTCGTTGCCGAGGAAGCCGGCCTGGGTCGCGGCGGCGATCGCCCCGTTCAGCGCGCGCTCCGCGTGCGGATACTCCGAGCGCAGGTAGATGTAACCTTGCGTCGCGCCGACTGCGACGGCGGCGATGGTCATGCCTTCGATCAGCACGAACGGATCGCCTTCCATGATCATGCGATCGGAATACGTGCCGGAGTCGCCTTCGTCGGCATTACAGGCGATGTATTTCTTATCGGCGCTCGCACCGAGCGCGGTGCGCCACTTGATACCGGCCGGGAACGCTGCGCCGCCGCGCCCGCGCAGGCCCGACTCGACCATACCTTCGACGATGTCCTTGCCGGTCATCTCGAGCGCGTGCTTGAGCCCGTTCCAGCCGCCGTGGGCCGCGTAGTCTTCCAGGCTGAGCGGATCGGTGATGCCGACGCGGGCGAAGGTGAGGCGCTCCTGACGCTTGAGGTACGGAATCTCTTCGGTCGGGCCCAGACGCAAAGGATGTGCGCCGCCGTGGAGGAATCCAGCATCGAACAGGCTCGGCACGTCCTGCGGTGACACCGGACCATAGGCAACGCGGCCGCGGGGTGTGCCGACTTCAACCAGCGGCTCGAGCCAGAACAATCCGCGCGAGCCGTTGCGCACCACGCGCATCTGCAGGCTGCGCCGCCCGGCTTCGCGCGCGAGCGCCTGCGCGACGCGCTCCGCGCCGACCGAGAGTGCGGCTGCATCTGCTGGAATGTAGACGATGGCCTTCACGCGCTTCCTAACTCGGTCTGAAGCAGTTGCTCGAACTTCTCTGCGGTCACGCGGCCGTACAGCTCGCCATCGATCATGATTGCCGGCGACAAGGCGCAGTTGCCCAGGCAGTAGACTGGCTCCAGCGTGACCGCGCCGTCTGCGGTGGTTTCGTGGAAGTCGATGTTCAGCCGCGCCTTCACACTGGCCTCGAGCCGATCGCAGCCCATCGCCTGACACGACTCGGCGCGACACAGCTGCAGCAGGTGCCGTCCAGGCGGGGCGGTACGGAAGTCGTGGTAGAACGTGAGCACGCCGTGCACGTCTGCGCGCGAGAGATTCAGCACGTCGGCGATACGCGGCAAGCTGGCGGGCGGGATGAATCCCAGCCGATCCTGGATTGCGTGCAAAATGGGCAGCAGGGCCCCGGGGCGCAGGCGATGCTCGGTGAGCACGTGCTCGACGGCCTCACCTTGCTCTCGGGACAACTCGGGTTGGGGCATTACACTCCTCCTGGACGGGCGTATTGTAAGGGTTAGATATGCAGAATTTCGCATAAGTTGCTACCCTGGTGTCCTTGTGAGTGTATAACGCTAGCAACATTAACGCCCGCCAACAATATGCACGGCATTTCCTATGAAGCGGATCGAGATCCGGCCCGCGTGGCGCTTCATTGACCAGGACGGAGGGCAGCTCGATCCGCAGCTGTTCACGCTGCTCAATGCGCTGCATGAGACTGGCAAGCTGACCCAGGCTGCGGCGCGCTCGAGCATGTCCTATCGCCATGCCTGGAACGCGATCGGCAAGTGGGCTCAATTCTTCGGCAGCCCGCTGGTGAATCTCGAGCAGGGTCGCGGTGCGCGCTTGACGCCGTTGGGCGAGAAGCTGCTGTGGGCCGAAGCCCGGGCGCGGGCACGCCTTGCCCCGCAGCTCGAGAACATCGCCTCGGAGCTCAATCTCGAGATCAAGCGCGCGCTGGCGGAGAGCAACCCGACGCTGCGCATCCATGCGAGCTTCGGGTATGCGGTGGCGGAGATTCCCGAGGTGGTCCGCCAGGATGGGAAAGTGGCGCTCGATCTGCAGTACTTCCCTGCGACCGATGCGCTGGCCTCGCTCGCGCGCGGCGGCTGCGACATGGCCGGTTTCCACGTGCCGGAAGGGGCGCTCGGCGCGCGCGCGGTGGAGCTCTACCGACGCTGGCTCAATCCACACGAGCAGAAGCTGATCTATCTGGTGCGCCGGCAACAGGGTCTGTATCTGAAGCCCGGGAACCCGAAAAAAATCGCCTCGCTGTCCGATCTCACGCGCGCGGGCGTGCGCTTCGTCAATCGCCAGCGCGGCTCAGGCACGCGGCTGATGCTCGACACGCTGCTCGCGCAGCTCGACATCGATGCCGAGGCGGTTGAAGGTTACGACACCGAGGAGTTCACGCACGCCGCTGTGGCCGCGTACGTGGCGAGCGGCATGGCCGATGTCGGCCTGGGGGTCGAGCCGCCGGCCCGGGAGTTCAAGCTGGACTTCATTCCCGTGGCGGCCGAGCGCTACTTCTTCATCTGTCAGACCCATACGCTGGACTTCCCCTGGGTGCAGGAGGTGCTCGCGCTGCTGCGCGGTCCCGCATTCAAAGAGCGCGTCGCGCGTTTACCGGGGTACGCACACGATCGTTCCGGGGAAGTGATGGATCTGAACGATGCGTTTCCTTGGTTGAACGCGGCTTCGGGGAAGCGAGGGAAAGCGGCGCGCAAGATAGAGCGGTGATTCGTGAATCGTGACTCGTGAATCGTGTCCGTAGCCAATCGAATCACTAATCACGAGTCACGAATCACTGGTTTTCATCATAGGCTGCCCGCAGGGTCAACTCCTGTCCCAGCGCACGCGCTTCGAGCTCCACCTCACTGCCCACGATCGGCGGGCGGGCATGATGCAGCCGCACGCCGGCCTGCGCGCTGCTGCCCAGCGCAGGCAGGATCGTGCTGGCCCACAGAT
>JBGQKF010000196.1:0-7808 GCA_041499435.1 Gammaproteobacteria bacterium | reverse complement strand
CGCCGTGGGCAAAGTTGAAGATACCCATCATGCTGGCAATAATGCCGAGGCCGAGAACCACCAGCACGAAAATCGCGCCATATGCTATGACGTCGAAGAGAAACGGGACTACTATCGTAGATTCCACGTTGTACTCATATCCTTGCCGTCTCGAGATCCCAGGTACATCCGATCTGGTCTCGATGCCTGGCGGTGGCGGTTGCGCCTGCTGTGCCCCCTTGCATGCGCCATACCATCATGCTACAGCTCGACAATGCTGGGCTAACTTTCGGAATATCCTTGTAATCCTGCCAGCCCAGCCCGGTAGCAAACGCTTGCAACGAAGCATTGTGCACCGACATACGCGCTCGCGCAGTGCGTTGCGCACCAAATAGCGGCGTAAGCCTAAAGACGGTGTCTTGAAACGGCCCAGATCGGACGAGGCAGAGACCGAGATTCAGTTAGCGGGCGGCGCGGGCTGTGCCCGTAGTTGCGCTATCATTTGTGGGCACAAATTTTTTTCCGGGCACAATATGGATGCATTTACAGTACGGGACTTGCGCGAGCGCACCGGGGAACTGATCCGCGATGCCGAGGAAGGCAAGCTGTCTCTGGTCACTAAACACGGGCAACCCATTTTCATCGCGGTCCCATTCGACGAATGGGTCGTGGCGTTCGGCGTTCGCATCGCATTGGCCATGCGCCTGTTCGAGGAAGAAGTGGTCAGCGTTGCGCAGGCTGGCAAGCTGGCCGGCATCGCACAGGAGGAATTTCTGGAGAGGTTGGCCGCGGCTGGCGTCGCCGTGGCTCGGTACTCCCCCGATGAACTGAAAGGCGAAATGAAGGTGCTGCAGCTTCAGCAGAAGCGAGGTCGATATCGGGTGCGCAAGGCAAAACGGTGACTCGCACTTGCATCGTCGCCGATGCAGGTCCGCTCAGGGAACTGTGGCAGGTCGGATATCACTTCCCCGAGGAGCTTATAGCGCGCATCCTCGAGCTTGCGGGCGAAGGGTGAGAGTTGCAGTGCATAGCGAAGCGCACTTCGAGCCCGGTGATTTGCTGCCCTCGACTCGGCGCGTCATGCAGCGACCTCCAAGTATTCGGACTGAAAGCCCATCTCGATCAGGATACCAGCGTCTCTGGCGTAACTTCGGTCGTCTCGGAACGCAAAGAATCCCCAATCCGATTCTGCTCCGAGCATCAGCGCGCCGGTCGACTCATACGGGCTGTGCGCACATGGGTGTGCGCCGCGTAATGGTTGCGCCACAGAGTTCTCACGCCGCCGGGATGCGCTCGATGATTTCACGCGCACGCTCTGGCTCGCCTACCATGCTGAGCCTTTGGGAGATCTCGAGTGCTCTTCTAAGGTAGCCGGCCGCGTCGCGCGTCTTCCCTTGACGCAACATCAGCTCCCCAAGTCCGATACAGGTTCGGGCGATATCGGGCTCGGAGCCGCACATCTGCAGCAGGCTCAACGCCCGCGCAAAGTGCCCTCCAGCCGCTGCACGTGCGTCCGCGTCCTCCGCGTCGATTCCCGCTTCGCCGAGCAGGCGCTGCGCGGTTGCCTCGAAGTGTTTCATGCCGCTACGATGCGTCTGCTCCACCACGCTACGCAAGGTGTGTATGGCCGCCGTGCGGTCACCCGCACGCAGATAAGCCTCGCCTAGCGCACATCCCACCCAAGCCACCATCGGGCCCTGCTGCGCGGAGCCGAACAATCGATGCAACGGCTCCAGCAGCTGGACCGAAGTCTGCGGCGACATGCGGGCCATCGCCCAGGCCAGCGCGAATTGCGCCCACGCTTTGTCGGCGGTGGTTGGACCCAGTTCGATCGCACGCTTCGCGTGCACCGCGGCGTTGTCCACCGCGCCCTTATCGATCAAGATCACCGCCATCTTCCAAAGACACTCGCAGACGATGCTTGGATCCGATGCTGCTTCGCCGGCGGCCATCGCGAGCCTGCATTTTTCCAATCCTCGGTCGAACTGTCCCATTGTTCCCAGCGCTCGCCCGCTGATACTGAGCGACCACATGTGCACTCGCAGGCTCGCAGGAGCCACTGCCTGCACCCGCGTGGCCTCGGCTTCGAGCTCGACCGTCTTGCCGAAGTCGCCCTTGTTCCAGTGGAGATATTGCATCAAGGTATAGGCGAATGCGGCACCGGCCATTTCACCCGCCTTCTCGCAAAGTGTCGCGGCCTTGCGCTCACAGTCCAAGCCTTCATCATTGCGCCCCATGAACCAATGCGCGTGGCCGACGCAGCCGTAGAAGCGGCCGAGCAGCCCATCGTCTTCGATGCTTTCGGCAATCGGCTGGTGCGCGTACAGCAGCTGCTCGTATTGCGTCAGCTTGAGTTGTAGCAGATAGACCGGTACCTGCTGCAGTAACGTCGCAATCCTCCGGCGTCGGTTTTCGCGCGTATCGGGCAGCTTGCCGTACAACTCCAGCACCGCTTCGAAATGGATCTGCGCATCCGCGGCGGCATTGGCTTTGATGGCCTTGAGATTGGCCAGCTCGAGGTAGTCGATCGCCTTCTCGACGTTCGCACTGCGCGAGTAGTGATGCGCGAGGAGCTCGTAGTGTTCCTCGAGCCGTTCCGCGCCGTTTCGCTCGACGGCCTGCGCCGCGATCTCGTGCAGTGTTTGGCGTCTTGCTGTCAACAGGCCTTCGTATGCCACGTTCTGCGTCAGCACATGTTTGAAGACCAATGTCGTGCCGGTAGCAGCAGGACGTTCGAACAGGAATTCTTCGTGCTTGAGTGCCGTGAGGTGGTGCGGCAGCTCTGCCGTGCTATCGCAGATCGCCTGCAGCAGGTGCAGCGGGAATTCCCGGCCCAGTACGGAAGCCGCCTGCAGAGTGCGCTTGGCCGCTTCGGGTAACCGATCGATACGCGCGGCGAGAACACCTTGAATGGTGTTCGGCATCGCCCGCAATACATCGAGTTGGTTCTGCGTGGATGCGGCGAGGGTCAGTTCTTCCAGGAACAGTGGATTGCCTTCTGCTTTTTCGACAATCGCCTGGGTGAGCGCGGCGTGCAGCGGCGATCGCTGCACCGTGGCTTCCACGATCTGGGTCGCAGCGTCGTTCGTCAGCACCCGCAGTGCGAGCTGCGCCGCATAGCTCTTGCCCAGCCATGGGGGCGAATAACCAGGCCGCGCCGTAGTCACCAGCAGGACCGGCACGCCAGTCAGGCTGTCAGCCAGCATCGCGAGGAATTCCTCGGAACTCTTGTCGATCCAGTGAATGTCCTCGATTGCAATCACGATCGTGTGCTGGCGCGCCTGACACAGCGCGAGCTGGAGCAACGTTTCCAGCGTACGTCCCTTGACCGTCTCCGGACTCAGTGTGCTGAGCGTCTCCGTACCTTCCTTAACGCCGAGCAGTTGGAGCAGGTAGGGCGCATGGCGAGCCGAATCAAGACCAAGTTGGATTAGCTCTGCCGCGACCTTCTCTGCAACGAGCTTACCGGCATCACCCGCATCGATCGAGAAGCCCGCTCGCAGCAGATCCTACAACGACAGATACGGCATGGCTTGCCCGAACGATTGACACCAGCCCTCCGCATAGACGATGTCACGGCTGCTGAGACTCAGACGAAACTCGCGTAGCAGCCGCGATTTGCCGACTCCCGGCTCGCCCACGATGCTCACCACCTGACCGTGCCCCGTCAACACTTCGGAAAGCGCCTCTTCGAGGACGCTAAACTCACGATCGCGCCCGACAAACGGACTTAACGTTCGGTCTTCTGTAAGCCTCGAGCGGCGGGTACCGACCGTCAGCAGCCGGTGCGCGATGACAGGCTCATGCTTGCCCTTTACCGCAACCGGCGGCACCGCTTCTATCGTCACGTACCCGCGCACGAGACCGGCCACCGCGTCGCTCACCAAGATCGAGCCCGGCTCGGCATGCTGTTGCAGGCGCGCGGCGAGATTGGTCGTATCACCCACTGCTGTGTAGTCCATGCGCAGGTTATCGCCGATGGAGCCGACCACCACCGGTCCGGTGTTGAGACCCATGCGGACGCTCAGTTTCTCGCCCGAGGGCAGCTCGAGTTGACCGCCAACCGCGCCGCGGATCTCCAACGCAGCGAGTGCGGCGCGGCGTGCGTGATCCTCGCGCGCAACCGGGGCGCCGAACAGCGCCATGAAGCCATCGCCCAGGAATTGATTGACCGTGCCCTCGTAGCGATGCACCGCCTCCAGCGCGAGCTCGAAGAAGCGGCTCAATAGTTCGTGCATCGGCTCTTCACCGATGCGCGCGGCTAAAGCGGTGGAATTGGTGATGTCGCAGAACAGCACCGTGACCTGCTTGCGCTCACCCTCGAGCGCGGAGCGCGAGGTGAGTATTTTCTCGGCGAGATGTTTCGGGGTATAGGAAGCCGGCGCACCGGGCATCAGCTGCTCCGCGGCGGAAGTGAGCTGCGTGCCGCATTCGTTGCAGAATTTCTGACTGGCGGCGAAAGGCGCCCCACAATTCGGGCACCCACCGGGCAGGCGAGTGCCGCATTCGCGGCAGAACTTCGCACTTGCCGGATTATCGTGCTGACAGTGCTGACATCTCATCGCGACCTCCCCGCGCTGATCTACTACAGCATAGCACCACAGGAATGCACAGGACATGCTCGCCCAAGGTAGCGCACGATCGGGCCCTCATCTGTCATAAGGGATAGGCGGCTGGTCACCTCGTGTCGATGCTGCGGGTTAGAATCACGCCAGGCCTCGGTGTAAGCAGCCTGATGCGAACGGTCATAACGGCCGCGGAAGCCGCTATGATCATCTCGCTTGACCTGACAGGGGAGCTGATCGTGCTGAGAACCAGACTTCGCATCATCTGCATGCTGTGGACGGTCTCTCTTACGTCCAGCGTCGTCGCACAGGAAACGATACCGGTCGCGCTGAATTTACCTATGAGCGGGCCGTTCGCCAACGTAGGCGATCTCATACTCGACCATGCGCAACTCGCTGCCGACACCATCAATGCTCGTGGCGGCGTGCTAGGTGGCCGCAAGCTCGAGCTCATCCCGATGGACAACAAGAATAGCCCGCAAGACGCGCTGCTCGTGTTGAAGCAGATCACAGATCGCGGCATCCCATTCATGATCCAGGCCGGCGAATCGCATATCGCCGTCCCGCTCGCCGCCGCCGTCGAGAGACACAACAGCCGCAACCCGGAGCAGCGGCTGCTGTTCCTGGACGAGCCGGGAGACCAGGAGCTGACCAACGAACTGTGCAGCTTCTGGACCTTTAGCTTCATGGCAAACGCGGAAGTGAAAATGGAGGCGATCACGCGCTACATCGCCAGGCAGGCGGCAATCAAACGTGTCTACCTCATCAACCAGGACTATGCGTTCGGGCATCAGGTCCAGCACTCTGCCCGCGAGATGCTGGCGCAGAAGCGGCCCGACATCGAGATCGTGGGGGACGATCTGCATCCGCTTGGAAAGGTGAAGGACTTTGCGCCCTATGTCTCGAAGATGAAGGCAGCGCACGCTGACGTCGTGATCACGGGCAACTGGGGCAACGACATGGCGCTGCTGGTGCGCGCGGCCGCTGCCGCCGGGCTCAAAGCGAACTTCTACACTTATTCCGGTCTGGGCCCGGGTGCGCCGACAGCCATGGGGCCAGCCGCGATCGACCGCGTGCGGGTGCTCTGGCGCTGGAGTCCGGACCTGCCTGCCAAGAGCGAAGCAGAGAAGAGGGAGATTGAGAGATATTACGAGTACAAGCGACGTTTTGGACTGGAGTATTACTCGATACCGGTCATGAATATGCTCGAGATGCTCGCGAGGGCGATCGAGCAGGCTGGATCACCGGATCCCGTGAAGGTGGCGTACGCGCTGGAGAACATGCGCTTCCAAGGGAACTTCGGTAAGGCGATCACCGATTGATCAGAAGAGGTGGACGGCAGGACCTCGCTGAGCCGCACAACGTCATGTCCCAAGCCGCGCAGAAAGGTAACGGTGCCTGGCGAGATGTGCATATCCGCGAGCAACTTCACGCGATCGCGGAGGTTCGTTCACTCGCCAGCCAGGCTCCGTATTTGACCGCCTGGTAGACGTCATCTTTCTGCAACTTTGGATAAAGCTTGACGATGTCGTCCGCCGTATAGCCATCCCCCAAGAGCTTAAGGACAAAATCCACCGTGATGCGCATGCCTCGGATCGTTGGCCTTCCGCCGCATACCTCTGGATCGACCTTGATGCGGTCCAACATCATCTGCCTCGCACAACTACAGAAACGCTAGGATTACCACAGCCTGTCCGAGCAAGACTCTGCCACCCCGGACCGTGTTGACCAGATCGAGGCGCGGCCCGTGCCTTCTCGCCGCCGACATCGAGCACCACCCGTCAGCGATGAGCGGCTGTCAGCTCCTTGACGTTCGCAACCGCAGCGAGGCTCGCCAGCTGCCGATAGATGCGCTCCGCGTCTACGTCGGCCGCGCCGCCCGTGCAGCTCATGAACTTGCGCTTGAGCTCGTCTCTGGTCAACGGCAGCTTCGCGTTGCCGCGCGCAAATCGGATCTCACCGGTATCGATCGTGCGACCGTTGTTCAATTCAATCTGCACGCGATCGGCGAAAGCGAAGATCGGCTCCACCGCACAAATGCTGTCCACCGTGGTGGTGCTCACTTTCTTCATTGCCGCCTGGACATCGGATCTGCGCACGAACCCGTCGGTGAGTTGAGCGAGGCCGACCTCACGCGCGATCAGCGAGGAAGCCACCGCGAACTCGAGACTGAACTTCGCCTCTAAGCCGCTCTGTGGTGCATGGTTGCGAAGCATGGAGGCTTGCGTCTTGCCGATCTGCGCATGCACCGTCGCAACCTGGTCCGCATTCAGGTCCTCGCGTCGCGCGGCGTCGATGACACCATCGATCACGCGATGCGTCGCATAGCAGATCGGGTACTGCTTGATGCTCAGTCCCGATTCGCGTATGCGCAGATCATGGCCGAGACGCTCTGCCGGACGATCCAGATCGACGCGGCCCTGCGGGGAGAGGGCTTTGAGAAATCCGGCGTGATGCTCCATTGCATCGGGCGCAGCCGTCATACCGCGCATGGCAAGACGCGCCGCATCGATGCCCGCGCTCGCAGCGCGACCGGCGTGGAACGGCTTCGTCATCGTGCCGAAGTTGGCGACCAGTCCACCCGCCATGCTGCCCGCCAGTGCAATGGCATTGCGTGCCACTTCGAACGGCAAACGCCGCAGCGATGCCACTGCAGCGGCTGCGCCCACGGTTCCGAACACCGCGGTCGGATGCCAGCCCTTTACGTGGTGCGGGTCGGCATCGCGACTGATCAGCTCGGCCCACACTTCGTAGCCGACCAGGTACGCACGCAGAAGCTCCGTGCCCGACGCGCCAAGCGCTTCTCCTTCGGCGAGCAGCGCTGGCACCAGGACCGTGCTCGGATGCCCGCCGAGCGCGACATCGTCGAAGTCGAGCGCGTGCGCAGCGGTGCCATTGATGAGCGCGGCATCGGACGCCGACGCGCGTGCGACGCCGAACAGCACGGATGATTCACCGCGCTGCGCGATGCGATCGCTTAGATGCTCTCTCACGATGTCCACTACCGGCTCAGAGCGTCCGGCGATCATCGTAGCTGTCGTGTCGATGAAGCCGCTCTCGATGATGGCGGCTGCATCGATGGGGACAGTCGAGAATGGAGGAGCGCAGATGAAGCGAGCGAGATCGGCAGTGAGGTCGGTCATAGCGATTGTCCGGATGAAAGCAGGGAGTCAGCCGCCGCGGATCGCCGGCACCAGATGCACTTCGCTGTCGGGTCCGATGGGTGCAAACCACGCATCCTGAAAAATCTCGCCGTCGATGGCG